>JBBRNU010000461.1:0-4274 GCA_038230115.1 Chthonomonadales bacterium
ACGCTGAACCGCGCCAGCTCCAGTTTGTTGAGCAACGCCGGACTGGTCTCGAAAGTTTATTTCCCGCGCCTGATTTTGCCGCTTTCGACCGTGTTTTCGACTTTGATTGATTTCGGCGTGGCGGCGATTACCCTGACTATTTTGATGGCGGTGCGCGGATATGCGCCGACCGTCGGGCTGCTGACGATGCCGTTGTGGTTCGGCCTGCTCGTGACGCTCGCGCTCGGCTTCGGGCTGTTCGCGTCGGCCCTGATGGTGCGCTATCGAGACGTGCAGCAAATCCTGCCCGTCGTGACGCAATTATTGCTGTACGCCAGCCCGGTCGCCTATGCCGTGTCCGCCGTTCCCGCCGGTCGGATGCGCGCCGTGTACTTCGTCAACCCGCTGGCGGGCCTGCTGGAAGCGTTTCGCTGGTCTATACTTGGCGGCCCCGCCCCGGATTGGCGCAGCGTCGCGTATGCTGCGGGCGTGACCCTGGCGGTTTTCGTAACGGGCCTGTTCGTTTTCGTTCGCATGGAAAGGGCGTTCGCCGATGTCATCTAGCGAAGTCGCGCTTTCGGTACGCGGGCTGGGCAAATCCTATACCATCGCGCAGCGCGCACGGCATCATGCCTCGCTCGCCCACGCGCTCCGGCACAAGCTCGCGCACCCCTTCCAGCGGCCCGCAACCAACACGTTCTGGGCGCTGAAAGACGTGTCGTTCGACGTGCATCAGGGCGACGTGGTGGGCGTGATCGGGCGCAACGGCGCGGGCAAATCCACGCTGCTGAAAATTCTGAGTCGCATCACAGCTCCCACGACCGGCGAAGCGCGCTTGTACGGGCGCGTCGGCAGCCTGCTGGAAGTGGGAACCGGCTTTCATCCCGAACTGACGGGCCGGGAAAACATTTTTCTGAACGGCGCGCTGCTGGGAATGCGCCGCCGCGACATCGCCCGGCAGTTCGACGCGATCGTGGATTTTGCGGGCGTGGAAGATTTTCTTGATACGCCCGTGAAGCGCTACAGCAGCGGCATGTACGTGCGGCTCGCCTTCGCGGTCGCGGCGCACCTGGACTCGGAAATCCTGATTGTGGACGAGGCGCTGGCGGTCGGCGACGTGGCGTTTCAGCGCAAGTGCCTGAACAAGATGGGCGAGGTCGCGGAAAAACAGGGCCGCACCGTCCTGTTCGTCAGCCATAATGTGGCTGCCATGCGAACGCTTTGCACACGCGGAATCGTGCTGAGCGCCGGGGAAGTGGCGCTGATTGGCGACATCGAGGCGAGCATCGCCGAATACCTGTGCGAAGGCAACGCCATCGTCGCGGCAGGAGCCGAATGCGTGTGGGACGAGCGCACGCGCCCCGACTGCGACATACTGCGGCTGATCCGCGCCCGCATCGAAAACGACCGGGGCGAATTGGCCGACGTAATTGACAGCCGCAAAGGTTTTGAAATCGTCATCGAATATGAGGTAAAGGAGCCGATCAAGGGCTTGCGTATCGGCTTCGGCCTGCAAAACAACGAGGGCGTTCTGATGTGCGGCTCCAACGACCCGCAGGCGTGGCCCCTTCCCGCGCGCGAGCCGGGCTTTTATTCCAGTCGCTGCCGCTTTCCGGGCAATGTCCTGAACGGCGGCACGTATCAGGTCAATTTCGCGGGCGACTATCCCCCCAGCACACACGTGCTTTTTGTCACGCCGTACTGCCTGGAATTCTCTATTGAGGACGTGCAGGGGCATGGACACGTCAACGAAAAACTGCCCGGTCTGGTGCGCCCCGATTTGCACTGGGATGTACAGCGAGCGGACGATCAGGCTGTCATCACCCCGCTCGCTTCGCTTTCCAACGTTCCCAAAAGGACGCCTGCTGTCGCGTCCATTCCCGAAAACGGGGCATTGGCGGCAGGACTGCCAACGGAACCAACGCCGGAGACGGCCCCGCGCGACTCGGCAGGAGCCACGTCGTGAGAATTGCGGTCTGGCATCATTTTCCGAGCGGCGGCGGCAAGCGCGCGTTGTACAATCATGTGCGCGGTCTGGTAGGGCGCGGGCATCACGTCGAATCGTGGTGTCCCTCGACCGCCGACCAGACGTATTTGCCGCTCGGCGACCTCATTCCCGAACATATTCTGCCGTTTGAATACCACGCCGCGCAGCCGACCGGACGTCTCAAACGCATCGTGGCGACCTATGGGCGCACTGTAGACAAAATCAAGGCGATGGACGCGCATTGCCGTCTGGCCGCCGCGCAAATCAATCAGGGCGGTTTCGATCTGCTGTTCGCGGGCTGCTGTCCCCTTCTGGCCGTGACCTCGATTGCGCGCTACGTGGCGATGCCGAAAGCGATTTACATTCAGGAGCCATACCGTCCGCTGTACGAGGCGTGGCCCAAGCCAGTCTGGATGGCGAAACCGCCGCCCGCAGGCAGCCGGTTCTCGAAACGCTACGTCGGGAATTCGCTCGCCGACATCATGACGGTGCATGGTTTGCGGGTGCAGGCGCGCGAGGAGTGGGAAAACGCCCGCGCGTATGACACGATTCTGGTGAACTCGTATTTCAGCCGGGAAAGCCTGCTGCGGGCGTATGGTCTGGACGCGCGCGTCTGCTATCTGGGCGTGGACACCGACCTCTTCCACGAACTAAACCAGCCCCGCGAAAACTTCGTCGTCGGCCTGGGCGAACTGTCGGGCCGCAAAAACGCCGGGTTCATCATCGAGGCGCTGGCGCTGGTTGCGCCGCCGCGTCCCGAACTGGTGTGGATCGGCAACACGTCCGACCCGGCGTACCTGGCCGCCATGCAAACCCTGGCCCAACAACGCAAGGTCGTCTTCACGCCCCGTGTCCGCGTTTCGGATGCCGAACTCGTCGCCCTGCTCAATCGCGCGTCCCTGATGCTTTACGCCCCCCGTCTCGAACCCTTCGGCTTCGCCCCGCTCGAAGCCAACGCCTGCGGCGTTCCGGTCGTGGCGGTGGCGGAAGGCGGGGTACGGGAAACGGTTTTGGACAACGTGAACGGCTTGCTGACGGAGGCGACCCCGCAGGCGATGGCGCAGGCGATCGAAACGCTGTTGAAACAGCCGGAGCGAGCGCGGGAACTGGGGAAGGCGGGGGCGGCATTGGCGCGCGAACGCTGGTCGCTGCCCGCCTCCATTGACCGACTGGAAGCGGCCCTGCACGACACGCTGGCAAAGAAACAGACGGTTCCGAAGGCAGCCTAAGCGCGGGGTTGTGAAAGCCCGGTCACGACCAAGCGGGTCATGGTTATAAAAACCGCGCCGAGCATACAAAACGGTCGGCAATTCACGGTTAGCAGGGTCATGGTTATAAAAACCGTGCATGAGGAGCCTGCGGCTAGGCGTCCTCGCGGACGTATACCCTGCCTGCCAACTTTGCGGGGTTGTGAAAGCTCCTCAGCAAGGCATTGCCGGGGCTATGAAAGCCCCGTCATGGAGGCGAACAAGTTCGCCAAGCGTCCTCACGGACGCGACACGCAGCCATAGGAAAACTTTCAGCAGAGCGGCCTTTCCGTCCCGAAGGACGGCTAACCGAAGGCTCGTCAGGCACGGTTTTTATAACCGTGACCCTGCTAACCGTGACCAGCAAAATTTCTGACTGTCGCGTCCGCGAGGACGCCCAGCGAAGCGCGCCGCAGGCCTCCGTGACGGGGCTTTCAGAGTCACACACACTTACAAATTCCATGTCGCAATCGTCTAAACACCCGCGTGTTACCATCGTCCTCGTAAATTGGAACGGGCTGGCCGATACGCTGGACTGTCTGGCGTCGCTTGCCCGCGTGACGTACCCGAATTTTACGACGCTGGTGGTGGACAACGGCAGTCGGACGGACGAGGCAGCGCCGATTCTTGCGGCGTTTCCCGGCGTGGAGGTGTTGGCGACGGGGGCGAATCTGGGGTTCACGGGCGGCAACAACGTCGGCTTTCGGCACGCGCTGGCGCAGGGAGCCGATTACGTCCTGTGTTTGAATAACGACACGACGGTCGCCCCGGATTTTCTCACGCCCCTTGTCGCGGCGATGGAGGCCGACGCCAACATCGGGGTTGCGACCGGCCTGATCTACTATCACGACGCGCCCGAAAAATTGTCGGCGGCGGGGTCGTGGGTTCGCATCGAAGGGCTGGCGGTCGTCGGGCATCATGCCGATTTGCGCGAGCTGACATTCGACGCGCAGGGCGTCGCCGACGTGCAGGGCGTCGCCGACGTGCAGGGCGTCGCCGACGTGCAGGGCGTCGCCGACGTGCAGGGCGTCGCCGACGTGCAGGGCGTCGCCGACGTGCAG
>JBBRNU010000462.1:0-4258 GCA_038230115.1 Chthonomonadales bacterium
CGAAGGCGTAGGGCTGGCGCGTTGCAAGTCGGAGGAACCTCGCTCCTGGCCCCTCTCCTTATGCAAGAGGAGGGGAGCGATGTTCTTGGGTTTTGCGGTTGCAGGCAGGGAAGAACCTTGCCCCAGCGCATCGGCATTGTGCATTTAGCCCGCGCAGGCGGGCTTTGCATTTCAGAACGGGGTTTCAATCCCGTTCTGCCAACCCCGTGTCCATTAACCGGGCGGCAAATACAACGCACGACACAATACGACACCAAACTACACCATAGGAGAACAGGACGCATGGCATCTGAAAGCCCGCAGGGAATGCAGTATCGGCGGCTGGGCGGCAGCGGCTTGAAAGTCAGCGAGGTTTGTCTGGGAAGCTGGCTGACATTCGGCGGGGCGACCGAAAACGCGACGGCGGAAGCGTGCATTGACCGGGCGTATGAACTGGGCATCAACTTTTTCGATACTGCCAATGCGTATGCGCGCGGCAAAAGCGAGGAAGTAGTCGGCAAATCGCTCGCCAAGTACCCGCGCGAAACGTTCGTCGTGGCGACGAAACTCTACTTCCCGATGAGCGACAGCCCGATGCCCAACAACCGGGGGCTTTCGCGCAAGCACGTCCGAGAGCAGTGCGAGGCCAGCCTGAAGCGACTCGGCCTGGATTACATTGACCTGTATCAGTGCCACCGCTACGATACGGAAACACCGCTGGAAGAGACGCTGCGCGCCCTCGACGACCTGATTTCGCAGGGCAAAATTCTTTACGCGGGCGTGAGTCAGTGGTCGGCGGAGCAGATCGGGGACGCGCTGGCATTTCAGACCGCGCACAATCTGGATCGTCTGGTCTCGAACCAGCCCTATTACAACCTGCTGGGGCGCGATCTGGAAAAAGAAGTCATGCCTCTATGCGAGCGTGAAGGCGTGGGGCAGATCGTGTATTCGCCGCTCGCGCAGGGGCTGCTGACCGGCAAGTACAAGCCGGGACAGCCGCTCCCGCCCGACAGCCGCGCCGCCGACCCGAAGCAAAACACGTTCCTGAACGGCGGCAAACTCGACGACGCGCAACTGGAGAAAATCCAGAAACTCGCGCCGATTGCCGAGGGGTTGGGACTTTCGATGGCCCAGCTCGCCCTCGCCTGGTGTCTGCGGAAAGACAACGTTTCGAGCGTCATCATCGGGGCGACGAAACCCGCGCAGGTGGACGACAACGCGGGCGCTTCCGGCGTGAAATTGAGCGACGCGGCGCTGCAGGCGATTGACGCGGCGGTGGCGTGAGGTTTGGAGCGGAGGCATTGTCGGGGCTTTCCTAGCCCCGGCTGGGAAGCCTGCGAGGTCACGGTTATAAAAACCGTGCCTGAGGAGCCTTCGGCTAGCCGTCCTTCGGGACGGAAAGGCCGCTCTGCTGAAAGTTTTCCTATGGCTACGTGTCGCGTCCGTGAGGACGCCTAGCGTAGCGCGCGAATAAGTTCGCCTCCCTGACGGGGCTTTCATAGCCCCGGCAATGCCGTCGTGACAAGGTTTTCGGAGCCACGCACACTTTGCCAGACAGGGGTTGCGTCCTTTGGACGCTTAGCCGAAGGCTCCTCAGGCACGGTTTTTATAACCGTGACCTCGCCCGACTGTGACCTGCAAAACGCCCCTGTTTGCGGAGCGATTTTATAATTGGAACCCGCCGACATCTCCATGATTGGGTTTCCATAGCCCCGCGCACCGTAAAGAAGTGGGCGCGTCAGGCGGGGCCGTTGTTTTCCGGGCGTCCGCTCGGCCACGTCAGGTTGTGGACGGGAGCGAACAGGGCGCGGACTTCGGCGAGCAGTTCCGGGTCGGGGACGGCGGATAAGGCGGCGAGGTTCTGGCGAACCTCATCCCGGCTGCCTATACCAACCAGGGTTGTCGCAATAACGGGGTTGGCGCACGCAAATTGCAGGGCGATCTGGGAGATGCTGACGCCTCGGCGACGGCACAGGTCGGCGGCCTGACGCGCGGCTTCGCGTAGGGCGGGCGGGGCGGGGTGCCAGTCGGGAAGCGGGCGTTCGGTCAGCAAGCCCATCGCATAAGGCGCGGCGTTGATAATGCCGACGTTCTTGCGCTGAAAATAAGGGATTTGCGCGGCGAGCGAGTCGTCGTTGAGCGTGTAATGGCAGTACGACAAAATGGCGTCGAGCGGAGCGCGTTCCAGAACCGGGCGATAGATCGCGAGGGGCAGGCCGGTGATGCCGAGGAAGCGGACTTTCCCCATCGCTCGCGCCTGTTCCAGCGCGGGCAGGGTCGTTTCGACGATTTCATTCAGGTCGCCGAACTCGATGTCGTGGCATTGGATCAGGTCAATGTATTCCACTTGCAGGCGCTTCAGGCTCTCGTCAATGCTGGCGAGGACGCGCGCAGCGGAAAAATCGAAGTCGGCAGCGCCATAGCGCCCGACTTTCGTGGCGAGCAGAAACGAGTCGCGGGGCCGGGTTGCTAAGGCTTGCCCCAGAACGGTTTCGGCCCGCGTCAGCCCGTAGTACGGGGCCACGTCAATGAAGTTAATTCCGGCGTCCAGGGCGGCATGAACGGCGGCGATCCCCTCGTGCGCTTCCAAGTCGCCAAAAGCCCCGCCGAGCGGCGACGCGCCCAGCCCCAGCGCGGATACGGACAGCCCGGTTTTCCCCAGCGCGCGAAATTCCATCGTTTCCTTTCCTCCCGCTTCTCCCGGCCCGCGCGTCCGTCCTGTTTCCGTTCGGAGTCAGGGCCGCGCGGATTTTGAAGGGCTGATTTGGCGCAGATTCTGGCTGCCGGAGATTGAAAGCGCCCTGCCTCGCGCTCGCCCACAATTGGGAACGCGCGCATCAGGGCAGCGAGCGCAGGACGGCGCGCATCGGAGCGCCATCGGCCCCGACGAGCGGAAGCGGCAGGGCCAGCAGCTCGTAGCGGCCTTCGGGAACGCCGCGCAGGTCGAGCGCCTCGATGATCGCGATGCCGCACGCGCCCAGTTCGTGATGCATGGGCAACTCTTTGCTGTCAATGGCGTCCACCGAAGGCACGTCCAGCCCGACGAGAACGACGCCGCGCGCCTTCAAATAGGCCGGGACGCCCGACGCCATGACCGGGATTTGTTTCGGGAAGCAGGCGTGGTCGGGCCAGCCCCCGGTTCGGAGCAGGACGCGGGACGTATCGGCGAAATCGGCCCCGGCGAAATCCTCCACGCAAATCCGGTCGCGTCCGCTCACGTCCATCACCAGCGCCGGGCCAAGATAACAATTCAGGTCGAGGCGGTCGGTCGTCGCGCCATCGGCGGCGTAATGATAGGGGGCATCGGTATGCGTGCCGGTATGAACGCTCATCGCGATGGTGGCGAGATTGATGACCGCCCCTTCGCGGATACTGCAAATCGTTTGCAGATGATAGGGCGTGTCGCCGGGCCACACGGCCAGTGACGCCTGCATCGGGATAGTGATGTCATATATCGGCACGCAAACACTCCTTCGTTCTGCTGCGGTTCGACGGCATTTTTCATTCGGCGCGCAGAGCGGGAATTGAGACAACTTTTGCGGTCAGGCGACCTGTTCCGGCTGGTTGGCGAACGCCTCGTAATGGCGCGCGAGCATGATTTCTTTCAGGCGCTGCATGGCTTCCCAGCAGTCCGTAAAGGACGTATAGAGCGCGACGGGAGCCAGACGGACAATCGCGGGGGGGCGAAAATCCGGGATGACGCCCGCCTGCTTCAACGCGCGGCAAATGCGGGGCGCGTCGGGATGCGTGAGCGCGACGTGACCGCCGCGCCGTTCCGGTTGGCGGGGCGTGGCGAACCCGAAGCCCAGCCCACGCAGTTCCGTCTCGACCAGGGCCATCAGATAATCGGTCAGGCGCAAAGATTTCGTTCTGATACGCGCAATGCCCGCTTCCGTTAGCAGTTCCAGCGCGCCCTGAAGCGGAGCCAGACTGAGAATATTGGGCGTGCCGATTTGCAGACCGCCCGCGTCGGGCGCGGCCTCGAAATCGCGCTGCATGGCGAACTGCCGGTCTTTGCGGCTGCCGAACCACCCGGCCAATCCCGGCGCGCGGTCGAAATGCCGCCGGTTCAAGTACAGCCCGCCCGTCGCGCCCGGCCCGCCGTTCACATACTTATAATTGCACCAATAGGCGAAATCCACGTCCCACATATCCAACTCGTGCGGAATGGCCCCAATCGAATGCGCGCAGTCGAACCCGATAAGCATGTCGCGACTGCGGGCTTCCCGCGTCAGCCGTTCCATGTCCAGCAGCTGCCCGCTATGATAGATGACGGACG
>JBBRNU010000463.1:0-4255 GCA_038230115.1 Chthonomonadales bacterium
AATTGCCGGGATAGATGATGATCGTGTCGTAATCAATGTCGGCAATGTGGGTGCAGACCGCGTTGAGGAAGTGCCGGTCATGCGAGATCACGATGAGCGTGCCGTCGTAATCGTGCAAAAAACCTTCGAGCCAGTGGATCGCTTCCAAATCCATGTAGTTCGTCGGCTCGTCGAGCAACAGGGCTTCGGGCTGGCCGAAAACCGCCTGCGCGAGCAGAACGCGAAACTTCATGTCGGTCGGCAGGGCGCGCATCAGTTCGGTATGCCGGGCGTCGTCAACGCCGATGCCGCGCAGGATTTCCGCCGCCTCGATCTCGGCCATATAGCCGTTTTCATCGGCGATGGTAATTTCCAATTCGCCCAGCCGGTTCATCATGGCATCGGTAAATTCGCTGGCGTTGCACAGTTCGTTGCGTTCTTTGAGCGCGTCCCAGAGCGTGGCGTTGCCCATCATAACGGTGTCAATAATGCGCTCGTCGTCGAAAGCGAACTGATCCTGGCGCAGGACGCCGACCTTGCGGGGGCGCGAAATCCGGCCCCGGTTCGACGGCTCGATTTCGCCGGTCAGAATTTTCATGAAGGTGGATTTGCCCGCGCCGTTCGGCCCGGTCAGGCCGTAGCGGTTGCCGGGGCTGAACTTCACGGAGACGTTATCAAACAGCGTTCGGACGCCGTAACTTTTGCTGACTTCGCTGACGGTAATCATAACTATAACCAATCTTTCGATACAGGGCGGCGGGCCGAATCGCCGGTCGTAAAAATAGACGCGCAGCGGGCGCGTCTTGGGCCTTCGTTATTATACCAGATGTTGCGCCTCGACGCATTGGCGGCGTTTGCAATTGCGTTGGGGGCGTTGCCAGGAAGAAGCGACCAGGCGGCGAAGGAAGACGAAGCGCGCGATGAACGATCCGCGCAGGTAAAACGTCGGCACGGTCGTTCGTTCGCTTGAAACCGGCGGATTTACGTGCTATACTAAGATTACAGAACTTTGTCGGGACTTTTGATTTTTGCAGACACGCTTCGGGACTCAGAGCCTCTCCCCAGCGCCTCGTTTGGGCGCGCATGGCGGCAGAGGCTTGTTTCTGCGGCGGGTTTGTTTTGTAAACCGTCCTTTACCGCTGTTTCGACAGGCGCTTCCGCGCCGAAGGGAGACCGTAACCACTGCCGCCAGGAGAGATAATCGTTACCTGCCCCGCGTGCAGTCATCGCACCAGCCTGCCCATCGCCGCCGTGCGCCGAGACAACTTCTATTGCTCGCGCTGCTTCGAGAAGATTCCGCTGGACGGCGTGCGTACCATTTCATCCGACAACGACGCCCGCCCGCAGGCCGCTCGCCCCAAGAAAAGCAGCAAAGTCGGTCGCCGGTAATCAGAGATTTGCCCGTATCGCCGTAACGGTAAAGCCGCCCGGAAGTTCCTTCAACGGGACTTCGGGCGGTTTCGCTTTGGCGGCGCTGTCCGTCTAGAGGGCGTTTAGAACAGGCTGCCTTGCGCGGGCGGCGGGGGCGGCGCGACGGGCAGACCGAGCAGGCGCTTGAACGTGTCGGCGGTTTGGGGCGAATACCCCTCGTAATCGTTGTTGCAGAAAATCCAGGCGCCTTGGGGAAAACGCGCCTGGTTTTCGCGCAGAACGCCCGCCCAACGTTCCAGGTCGGGCGCGCGGTCGGATTGCGCCGCCCTGTGGTGTGGAAACGCGCCGTGCCGCCCGATCAGGCGCAGGTACAGAAAATCCGACGTGATCTCGAAGCGTTTGGGCATTGGGGCGTAATCGGCGTTGGCAAGCGCGACGTTGTGTTCGGCGAGCAGGGCCGAAACGTCGGGCGCAAGCAGGGAGCGGTGACGAAATTCGACGGCGAAACGAGCGCCTGGGGCGTCGCGTTCGCCGGGAGCGAGTTCGCGCAGGACGGGCAAAATCGCCTGCAGCTGCGGCAGCGCGGCGCGCGTAAAGTCGGGCGGAAATTGCAGCAGCATCGGCCCCAGTTTCGGCCCCAGCAATCCCATAACAGCCACAAACCGCTTGATTTCCTCCGCCGCGCCGACCAGCCGCATCTCGTGCGTAATCACGCGCGGGACTTTCGGGCAGAAGACAAAGTTCGGTGGGGTCGCTCTGGCCCACTGCTGAATTTGGGCTTCGCGCGGCGTCCCGTAGAACGTCGAGTCGATCTCTACGGCGTCGAACGTCCGCGCGTATAGGGCGAGATACTCTTTGGAAGCGGCTGCAGCAGGATAGAAAACGCCCGACCAGTCGGCGTAGCCCCAGCCCATCGTGCCGACCCGAACCGGCGTGGATAGAGGGGCGGGTTCCGACACGGGCGGCAAGGCGGGCGCGAGCGACGGGCCATTTTGATCTGACGTTGGCGCGGCGGGAGGCTTCGTCACGGACAAAACCTCCGGCGCGGTCTGCTCGCAGGTATTTTTGCGCTGCGGTTGTGGTTCGGGGACATCGGGCTTTCGTTCGATTCGCCGCGTTCGACGACCTGCCGTATTCAAACATCTTCACACGGGATGGCTCAGTCCAGTTTCGTCACGCCGCTTGTGGCCTGATTCCAGACGGCCAGAATGTGGTCGGGCAGCGGGTCGGAGTCGCTGGATTCGATTTTGCCGCGCGCGTCGAGCCAGGCGACCGTGCGGCGCACGCCCTCGACCCAGGGGATCGTGTAGCGGAAGCCCAGGTCGTTCATCGCCGCGCCGTTATCGAAAACGCTCGGCCACTGGAAGATTTCCACGCTGATGTTGGCGCGCTGCGGCGCGAGCTTGCCGAGCAGGTCGGTCGGAATGTGAACCAGGGCGGGTTTGGGCGCGTTCAGCGCTTCGGCGACCCCCTCGTGATAGCGGTTCCAGGTCATCCACTCCTCGCCGGTCAGGTTGTAGCGCCGCCCGTGCGCGGTCGGGTTGCCCAGCGCGCCGACAAAGCCGCGCGCCACGTCATCAATGTGGCAGGCCGCCCACAGGCACGAGCCGTCGCCATGCACGATGATCGGCAGGCCCTTGCGAATGCGGTCGAGATAGGCCGTGTTGCCGCCCAGCGAATGGACGATGGTTCCGCCTTCGCCGTAGGTTTGGGACGGACGCAGGATCGTGACCGCGAACGCGCCGGACTCGCCCGCCGCCAGAAGCGTGTCCTCGCAGCGGACTTTGTTCGCGCCATATCCGCCCATCGGACGGCGCGGCTCGTCTTCCTGGATGGGATAGCGCGTGGCGGGGCCGCCATACACGCAGACGGTGCTGCAAAACAGCAATTGCCCGACGCGCCCGCGAAAGGCTCGCACCAGGCTTTCGGCGTCTTCGGGCGCGAAGCCTACCATGTCAATCACGGCGTCGAACTCGCCCGCCTGCGCCATCTGCGCCTCGAAAGCCGCATACTCCTTGCGGTCGCCGTGCAGGAATTTTGCGCCGTCAGGAATGCGGGCCTCGCTTTTGCCCCGGTTGTAAAGCGTCACGTCGTCGCCGCGTTCCAAAAGCTGGCTCGTAATCGCGGTGCTGATGAGTCCCGTGCCGCCAATAATCAGTATCTTCAAAGTCGTTCGCCTCCCGTATCGTCGTTTTGCAATCGCATTGACGGGTGTTTCCACAAGCCCTGGAAAATACCCTGCCGGAATTGCGTGGAATGGAAGCGGGAGCGTTGCCGGAGGTTGAAAATTCCCGGCAAGAAAGTGCAGGAGGTTTGCCGGAGGTTAAAACCTCGGCAAGAAAAAACAAGCGGAGCCGGAGGTTGAAAACCCCCGGCAAGAAAGTGCAGGCGTCCTGCGGACGCGGCCTTGCATAGTTGAAAGGCTCACGCTTTCCTCACGGTTTGGGACTTCGGCGCGCGTTCAGGGCGTGAGCGGAATGTGCGTCCGCAGGACGCTTGTTTTTTGCTGCCGGGGGTTTTCAACCTCCGGCAACGCTTGTTTTTTGCTGCCGGGGGTTTTCAACCTCCGGCAACGCTTGCTTTTTCCTGCCGGGGAGGCAGCCTCCGGCCAACTGCGAAGCGAAAACGAAACGGCCCCGCTTCCCAGAACAGGAAACAGGGCCGGGCAGGGCGAAAACACTTGCAGTTCGGAACGAGGGACGGCGCAGCTAAGGCGATGCGGGGCGCGCTTGGAGCGTGAGCAGGATCGTCACGGTTCCGGGCTTGCGCGCAAACGGCGGCGCGGCTTTGCCGGCGAGCGTCCGGGCGGTGGACGGGCTGCCCGCTGCATTCAGGGGCCGTAGTTTGGCGACGACGCGCGGGTCGTCCAGTCCCGGCCCGGCATTCGCTGGAAAAGCCGCGCTGT
>JBBRNU010000464.1:0-4250 GCA_038230115.1 Chthonomonadales bacterium
AAAACGTCTGGGCGAGCGCGAACAAATCGTCGGCGGTTTGGATCAGGACGTCGCGGTCCTGCAGGGGCGCGAGCCAGCGGGCCGGGATTCCCGACAGGCCGTACCGCGCGCCCGCCAGCGCGCCCGCAACCGCGCCGACGGTATCCGCATCCGCCCCGCGATTGACGACGGCGATCAGAGCTGCTTCAAAACTCGGCGTGTGCAAAAACGCCCACAGCGCCACTTCGAGGGTGTCCAGAACCCAGCCGGTCGGCGCGGTGTCATTGGAAGGTTTTTGAGCGCGCTCGACCCGTGCGCGCAGTTCCGGCGAGGCGGCTGCGGCGCAGGCTTCCCACGCGGCGCTGACGGCCTCCTGACGGCTTTTGCCCAGTATGAGCAGGGCAATCGCGACGTTCAGGAACACGCACGCCTGCTCGCAGTCCGGGTGCGCGTGGGTAATGCGTGACAGGACGGGCGACAGCGTGGGCAGATAGTCGGGATGCCGATAAAAGAACTGCGCGAGGGGCGCGCAGCGCATCAGCGAGCCGTTGGGCGCATTGTCGGGATTGAGCGCCTGCGCCGCCAGGGTGGCCCGCTCCCAGCCCTCGCCCCCAGCAATCGCTTCCAGCACGCGGCTCGTGTGCAGGCCGATGTCCTTTGGCCGGGTGTGCAGCCAGGCCACGAACCGCTGCGCGATGTCGTCGGGATCGAAGACTTTGCGGCCCAGCAGGCTTTCAACGACCGCCAGTGTCATCTGCGTGTCGTCCGTCCATTCGCCCGGAGCCAGCCGCTGCCAGCCGCCGCCAATCATGTCGGTCACATAGGCGTCGGTCGGGCGCGCGGGCTGAAATTCCAGCGGCCCGCCCAGCGCGTCGCCGGTCGCCAGGCCCAGCAGCGCGCCGCGAAAACGGTCGCGGATCGCCTCGGGAACGTCGGGGGCGGTTTGCGTCATGTCGGTCACTTTCTGTTTCCTCGTAAGAACGTCGGGGGGCGCAATTGGAAAGGCGAGGAAACCGAAATCAAGTCGGTTCCAGATTCAAAAACTCTTTCATCGCCTGAATGAGTTTCTTGCGGTCGTCGGGATCGGCCATCTGCAGGCCATAATGGTTGATGTAGAGGACTTGCTGATTGACCCATTCGTTGTAACAATCGGGGCAGACGCGGTCGCGAATGGACTCGCCTAACGCGCCGCCGGTCGGGGGCGCAGCGAAACCCTCTTTGGTCTGCCCGCAACGCGCGCACGTAATCATCGCCATAAATAAAGTTCTCCTTCGCCGGGCGGCGAACTTCCGCGCCGTTGCTATGCTGTCGCTTTCGCGCCGCAACTTATGCCGGGCTTCCCGTGACAATGACGATTCTACCGTAAATTTACCGTAATCCGGGACAACGGCGAAGGGTTCGACGGGATTAAGCAAAATGGACGGCGCGAACCGACGACGCCGCGCCAACGGATATTTCACCCTGGGAGGTTACGAATCGTGAAAGACCCTCGTTTTGACCGGCTGGCGCGCGTCCTGACGCAGCATTCCACAAAAGTCGCGCCCGGCGATAAAGTTCTCGTGGAAGCCTTCGACATTCCGACCGATTTCACCGTCGCGCTCATCCGGGCGATTGCCGAAGCGGGCGGCGAGCCGATTGTCAGCACGTACCATCAGCCCGTGCTGCGCGCTTTGTATGAGACCGCTACCGAGTCGCAGATGACGGCCATCGGCGCGGTCGAGCGGGCGCGCATGGAGGCCGTGCAGTGCTACATCGGCGTGCGCGGAACCAACAACATCAGCGAAATGAGCGACGTGCCGAAAGACCGCATGGCGCTCTATGAAAAACATTGGTGGAACTACGTGCATTCCGAGGTGCGCGTGCCGAAAACGCGCTGGGTCGTCCTCCGCTGGCCTTCCCCCAGCATGGCGCAGAGCGCGGGCCTGAGTACGGAAGCCTTCGAGGACTTTTATTTTCGCGTCTGCTCCGAGGTGGACTACGCCGAGATGGGACGCGCGATGCAGCCGCTGCACGCGCTGATGGACAAGACCGACCGGGTTCGCATCACCGGGCCGGGAACCGACCTGGCGTTCCGCAAAAAAGACATTGCAACGGTTCCCTGCGCGGGCGAGGCCAACATTCCCGACGGCGAGATTTTCACCTGCCCGATCCGCGATTCGGTGAACGGGGTTATCCAGTATAATTGCGAGACGCTGTATCGCGGCACGGTGTTCAATAATATCCGGCTGGTTTTCAAAGACGGGAAGATTGTCGAGGCGACAGCGGGCGGCGATACGGCCAAGCTCAACGATATTCTGGACGCCGACGAGGGGGCGCGCTATATCGGCGAATGGTCGCTCGCCTTCAACCCGCAGATTCTCAAGCCGATGAAGGACATCCTTTTCGACGAGAAAATCGCGGGCAGTTTCCACCTGACGCCGGGGCAGGCGTATGAGGAGGCCGACAACGGCAACCGCTCGCAGGTGCATTGGGACATGGTCTGCATTCAGCGGCCCGAATACGGCGGCGGCGAAATCTACTTCGACGACGTGCTGATTCGCAAGGACGGTCGGTTCACGCTTCCCGAACTCGCCGCATTGAACCCGCCCGTCGGCGCGTAGGTCCGGTTAGAAACGCGGGCCGAACAGGAATGAATGCCCGTTCGACGAGCAAGCGAGCATCAGCGGCAGGTTGGGTTAAGAGCCTATCCCATTAGGCGCTACTCCGAGATAAGGAAGCGTCCCTATTGGAATAGGCTCTAAGGAGACACGCGCATGAAATGGGAATTTTTGGGACGGCAGGAGATGCCGGAAAGCGAAAAGGGCAAGCGGGGCTACACTTACCTGTCGCTGCTGTGGCGCTCGCCGGTTCCGGGCGGGTGGCTCCTGATGACGCTCAACGCCAAAAGCAGCGACCCCAGCCCGACAACCTCTTTTTATCCCGACCCGGAACATCTTTGGACGGGCGGAACCAATCCGGGCGCGGATTACCTGCTGCGCCCGGCGTCGGGAGGCGCGATCAGCGCGCCCGACCACCTGCTGCGCCCCGCGCTGGAGCCTGCGCCGGAAATATGGCAGGAAGAAGAATGAGAAGGCATTTCCGTCCTGTGAGGCAAAACGGCGGCAGGGCGTGACCCAGGGCGTGGCGAAAAAAATCCGGTTGCAGGAGAGCCATCGTCGCCAGACAGGAATATGCGGGCGGGCGGCGAAGACTGAGCCATGCAAGGCGTACCGAACGCCAAAGAAGAACGCAAAGGAATAGCATTACCGACCCGTGAAGGAAACTTTCCCGATGAAAAACCGACCATTCTGGGCCAAAGCGCTGCTCGGCCTGCATCTGTTCGTGTGCTGCGTCTGGCTCTTTCTGATCCGGGCGACCGAGGAGCCGCCGGTCTGGATGTTTCACGTTCTGGTCTGGTCCGTTTTGGCCGTGCAATTTACGTGGGGATTTACCGTAGGCTTCATCATCGGGCCGAGCCGCAAGCGCCGTCCCCTCCTCTGGTGGAGCCTGCTGACGGTGTTCATGCCGCTGTATTTTGTCGGGTTCATGCTGCGCGCCCTTGTGCAGGAAATGGGCGTCATGCTGGCGCTTATCTATCTTGCGGTCTTTTCGGCGATCCTGGCCTGCGAGACGTTCGGGGGCGTCCTGTTGGGCGCGAAAACGCACAGCGAAACGCCCGCCGACTGACGATGTGACGATGGAGAACGGGCGAGGTCGTTCCCCGCATTTCTTTTTTCTGGGGGCGGATGGGGTCTGGTGGTCTTCCCGGTCTTCAAAACCGTGCGGGGGGCGGGCTACTCCCGTCCCTGGTGAGTTCGATTCTCACACGCTCCCGCCACCTCTTGCGAGGCCGATGTTCCTGTGCATCGCTCGGAAAGCCTCTCCTCGTCTCCGGTTCGCGCGGCGCAGGCAGGACTCCCCTGCCCCCGGCGCGAACCAATCCTCTGCGCCCGGATGAGTCGGTTTTGCATCGAACTTGTCGCCGCAATCTCGTCCCATGCCCGCCATCAGGAAATCTCAGGAAGCTGCCCGCATGACCGTTCTCACAGCCGCCACAACGTCAACGTCCGCTTCGATTCGCACCGTCAATTTGCTCTGGGAAAAGCGCGTGCGCGGCGCGTACCCGGTCGCGCGCTGCGCCCTCGACGATCAAGGCCGAGTTACGCTGGCCCTGCCGCGCCCGCTCGAAGCCCGCGCCTACGACCTGACGCGGCTGGCGCTGGATGGCAGCGTGGAGCGGCAGGGCGGCTTTGCCGTGGAAACCCTCCTCAAGTTAGAAATCAGCGCCGATT
>JBBRNU010000465.1:0-4233 GCA_038230115.1 Chthonomonadales bacterium
CCGCCGCGAACCAGTAGAAAGCGTCCACGCCCGTGAGCGACTGGTAAGCGGCCATCAGGAACGGGCCTTCGGATTGATAGCCTTCGGGATTGACCCAGGAACTCTCCGTGATGATCATGGGATGTCCCGCCGCCTGCTTGAAGTTTGTAGGGAGCGCGCGTGGGTCGAGAATGCAGGACTGGTGGGTAAAGTGGTGTCCGGGGTCAATGCGCCAGCCGTTGTTGTCGCCGGTGGGTTCGCCGCCGGGATATTTGTTGACCGCCAGCACGTCGGCAGCCGTGTAAGTCCAGCGCTCCAGGTCGTTGAGATGGATGGGGTCGGCGGTGATCCAGTTGGAGGCGTTGATCAACTGCCGACAGCCCAGGTCTTTGTGGTAGTAATCGGCGATGTCGGTATAAAACTTGCGCTGGGTTTCGGCGAAGAATTCGGTCTGATCGGCGGCGCGGCTTGCGGCGCCGCCGGTTTGCGGCTGGGTGAGAACCCAGGTCGGGTAGAGGCCGACCGCGCCGTTGGCAAAATCGTCTCCTTCCGCGCCGACGCCCTGCCATGCTTGTCTGGCAGCCGCCAACGAACCATATTTTTGCGCCAGCCACCGGGCGAACTTCGCGCCCAGAAGGCGCTGCTGCGGCGGCTTGACGCCCTGCATCGTCCAGAACAACATGCTGTCTTCGTTCTGCACCTGGATGATAGCGACCGCCGGGTCCTGCGCCAGCGGAATGCCGGTGTAGGGATTCTTGGGCGCATAAAGCGCCTTGACCCAGGCTTTGTAGCCCGCCTGCAGCTTTTCATTGAAAAATAGCAGGCCCCAGAGACCCTCCTGCCCGGTGTAGCCATCAATGCCCCAGGCGGCGGCGTCCTTGCCCGTCGCCCAGTAAGGCGAGATAGTGCAGTA
Source organism: Chthonomonadales bacterium (assembly GCA_038230115.1). Lineage (GTDB taxonomy): Bacteria > Armatimonadota > Chthonomonadetes > Chthonomonadales > Chthonomonadaceae > JBBRNU01. The sequence continues at coordinate 893 of JBBRNU010000465.1, forward strand.
GATGCCCTCGCGTTTCATGGCGGCCACGCAGCGCCAGATTCCGTCTATCTCCTTCTGGTTGACCTCGGTGATTTTGCTCGTATTGCCGGTCGGCGCAATCTGCGTATGCAAGCGAACCATGTTGACGCCGAGCTTGGCGAGAAACCGGGCGTGTTTCGCCATCTCTTCCGGCGTCAGCCGAAAGGCGTCGGTGACGACGGCCCAGAAACGAACCGGTTTGCCGTTGCCCAGGGCGAAACCGTTGCCGTCAGCGGTCAGCTTTACGAAGCCGGACGCCCCGGCCTCTTTCTCATTCAGATAGCGCAGGTCGAGGAGCGCGCCGGGCTTGAACCCGGCGTCGTTGTAAGTGAAGGCCCAGGTCGGCGCTTTCACGCCCTCCTGCGCGCCAGAGGGAGCGACCGCGCCGATCAGGAGGAGCGCGGCGGTAAAGCGAATACTGCGAGCCAGGGCGCTGTCGCGTCGGCGATTCATGGTTTCATTTTCCTTACAGGCGATAGGTTGACTTTCCTAAACCCCATTCGCCGCTCTTACAGGGAAATTCCTTCTTAAATCGCTTTCCCAGACGTACACGACTCCTGCAACAACGCTCACTTCTGTTGGAGGAGCCGCGCGTCTTCCCGCCATACGCCGCAATAAACGCGCTGCCCGCCACAGAAATGCTTCCGCCACATCGAGAACCTCCAAAATACATTCGTGCGTACAACGGCTCGCCCGCATCGCGAGATAGAAATCGTGGAAGGAAAACCCGGCAGGCGCAGTCAACTAGACTGCTGCGATGGCCTTTTCCGCCGCTGGGGCGCACGTTGCAGGAACGGATTTTCGCGCTCCAGTGGCGGCCTCTGCCCACGCTTCGCCTCTGGCGCGCTGGCCCTGGATACGGCGCGGATTTTGCAGCGTGGAGACAATTCCCTGGCGCGGCGAAAGCCCTTGAACTGGAGGCGGCCGCCATGGGCGACCCGCAGGCCAAGAAAACGCGGGCGCCAATACAGGGAATTGCCAGCGGGCGCGGCGTGGTCTGCGCGCTCGACTGCTCCGGCAAATCCCGATCTATTTTCTGGCGCGTGGGGGCGCCTTCCCATGACAACGTTTTCGCATTCCGCTTCGCGTCCAGCCGTCATGCGCGTCCCGCAGTTCGTCGGGGAGGGCCAGATCGCGTGGAGCGAAAAGTCCGTGCCGGAGCCTGGCCCCGGTCAATTGCTGCTTCGCGTTCGGGCGAATGCGCTGTGCGGTTCCGAGCGCGGCCAGTTTTACGGCGGCTCGGCTATCACGCCCGGCCACGAGGCGGCAGGCGTGGTTGTCGCGGCGGGGCCAAACGTCTCTACGGTCGTGGGAACGCCGGGCGTGGTTTTCCTGATGGACTTCTGCGGTCAATGCCGCTCCTGTCGGCGCGGCGCGACCAATCAATGCCTCGAAAAGCGCGCGGACATGGGCTTCACGCAGGATGGCGGCTATGGTCCCTACGAGTTGGCGCATGAGAACGTCTTTTTTCCCGTTGACGCCGACCTGCCGCTTTCCGAAGCGACACTGCTTCTGGATATTATGGGAACCGGCAGCCATGCGCTCGCGCGGGGGCGTCAGGTTGCGCCCGCGCCCGAATCGGCGCTGATCATGGGGGCCGGGCCGATTGGATTAGGCGTGCTTGCAATGACCCGGCTGATCCTGGGGCCTGACTTTCCAGTCGTCATCACAGACCGCATACCGTATCGGCTCGAACTCGCCGCCAAACTCGGCGGCGCTCCGATCAACGTCGCCAGGCAAAGTATCGCGGAAGGAGCGAAAGCGGCGGGCGTGGACGGCGGGTTCGATCTCGCCTTCGATACGACCGGCAATGGCGAGGCGATAGGAAGCGCGCTTGCTGTTTTGGGCCGCGACGCCGCTCTGGTCTGCATCGGTCATGGCGCGCAGATTCCGCTCGTGGTATCCCGCGACCTCATTCAGCCGGAAGCGGCGCTCGTTGGCAGCGAATACTTCCGGTTCGACGCGCTGCCCGCGAACCTGGCGCTGCTCCGGCAGCGACGCGACTATTTGGGGCAGATTATTACGCACCGCTTTCCGGCTGCGGAAATCCAGCGCGCGTTCGAAATATTCTTCGCGGGAGAAACCGGCAAGGTCATTGTGGAGCAATGAAGCGCAAAAGGGCAGGGCGCTCAGGAACCCGTTGGCGACCGAAGAAACGCCTTAACGCCACGAACGAATTTGGTCGCCTTACCGTTGCACCGCAAACGAAAAAGCCCCTTTCCTGAGTTTCGGAAAGGGGCGCAGGAAACATTCTGCAGCAAACAAACGGCTAGAACGTCTGCGGCGCCGCGCCTTTCGCAATCGTAACGTTCCTTGCGGCGGGCGGCAGAGTCGGGTCAAAGCGCGTCACGGTGAACGAAACGTCCGTCTTGTTATACGTGTTGACGTACCTTCATATTATTTCTTGTGCGTTGTCATGTCGCTCGTCAAATTCTTCAATCACTAAGCGGGGAGCCTGACAGCGCCAGGCATCGGTGATCAACTCGGCCAGCTCGTCTGCGTCAATCCTCGGCAACCGCGCCAGAACCGCTGGAAAGCCGTCGTAATGCGCTTCGGTGAAAAACTTCTCCCCATCCGCCGCGAGCAGCATCTGCTTTTCCGCTTCGTCTGCCACGCGCAAAGCGATTACCGCCGGGTTAGGTACACGCGGCTTCTTGATCTGAACCCGTTCCTGCCAGACCCAGGCGAACCCTTTGCGCTTGCTTCCATTCCTCACCGCGAACGCAAAGCCATTGGGATCCTCACTCGTTTCGGGCAGCGCTAACGCGATGCGGCGCACGTCATCCTGGCAAGACATCTCCCTGCTCCTTGCTTCCACACCCGCCGCCTTCTCTGTCTGTTCGCCTATCGGAATGGACGATATATTCGCTTTGCACAGGAATTAACTCTTTGATGCCGCTCCGTCTTTCCTGGCGCTGATGCGGCAAAAGCCCGTCAGGACCAATGCCACGCATCGTCACCGAGCAAGGTCTGAATAAAGTTCAATTGCCCGCTGTGATACCAGACGTGGAGCGTCATGAAGCGGCAACGTTCGAAGCGCGTGGTTTCGCCTTCTTCTGTCAGGATCGTGGCGTTTAGTTCTTCCGAAGACATGCCTTCGACCGTCGCCATGATCCGCTCCGAGGACTTCTTGAACGATTCAATAGCGGCGTTTTTCGTTCGCGCTTCGTCCGGGGCAAGGATTATAGTGGCTCCAATTGTCAAGACACGGAAACGCCTATTTTTACGTTAGATTCGTCTCCTTTGTCTTGTGTTGTTCGTTCGGTGTCGAAGTAGACTTGGGCAGGCGTTTTGTAGCCTAACGACTGATGAGGCCGCTCCTC
>JBBRNU010000466.1:0-4208 GCA_038230115.1 Chthonomonadales bacterium
CGCGCCATGACGCCGACTTTCCTCTCGCCGGAAGCCGCTAAAATGGGCGGCTACAGCGTCGTGGCCTCGCCCACGCTCTATCCCGGCCAGACGCTGCGCGCCCGCGTCGCCGCCGACCCCGCCAACGTCCAACCCGTGTCGTGCCGCCTCGCGCTGAACGTGTATAACGAAAAAGACGACATTACGGCGCATTACGGCCCCGAAGTTATGCTCGAACCGGGCGCGGGCCATGACCTGAGCTGGCGCGTTCCCGATCTGGACGGCTATCCCATCGCCAGCGTGGGGGCGGAAATCGGCTCCGACTCGCGCGCTGAGGGCGCGGTCTACCTCAATTATCTGACATGGGACGGCCCGCCCGACCTGACGCTCAAGCGCACGTCCGGCGGTTCGTTCTGGAAAAAAGCCTGGGTGGACGGCGTAGACCATTTCGAAAACGGAGACGAAAACGAAGGCTTCCGCCTGATTCAGGACGAGGGCGTCGGGTTGATTTTGCAGGGAACGCGCGAGTGGACGGACTATCAGGCCGAATGCGACCTGACGCCGCATCTGGCTGTCCGGGCGGGTCTGGCGATCCGGGCGCAGGGAATGCGCCGCTACTACGCGCTGCTGCTGGCCCCGAACGGCAAAATCCAGCTGGTCAAAGCCCTCGACGGCGATACCGTTCTCGCCGAAGCCGATTTCGCCTGGCAGTTCGGGGCCGCTTACGCCCTGAGTTTGCAGGCGACCGGCCCACGTCTGCAAGCCTGGATCAACGGGCAGCCGCTTTTCGACGTCGAAGACGCGAAGCGCCCCCTGACCGGCGGGGCGGTCGCTCTGCTTTGCGAGGAAGGCCGGGTCGCCGTCTCCTCCGTCCGCGTCCAGCCGGTTTCGTGATTTTCGTTTGCCATTGTGCGGGGCTATAAAAGCCCCGGCAGGGAGGCTTCGCGCGCTTCGCTGGGCATCCTCACGGACGCAAAGACCCTCACGCCAAAAGGTTGGCGCGTTTGTAAAGACCTTCGCGCCCATAAGTTGCTGCGTTCGCAAAGGCTTCTCTGCCAGAACTTCAGTTACGTTCGCGAGATTGAACAAACGTTTAACCGCCGCTATGTGTCCCGTCCGCGAGGACGGTTGGCGAAGCCTCCAAGACGGGTCTTTTATAGGCCCGCACAAAGCCCGGCTCAGGCTCGCCTTCAAAACGGGAATTCTCGCTTTATCCTCGTGTAATCGCAGGACGGGCGGGGACTCGACGGGGTTGTAACAAAACAGGAATTTATGACACAAACAGCGAACGAGAGTCTGCGCCGCACAGGGGCGGGCCGAACGCCGCGTCGCGCCTGCCGGTTCGTCACGCTGAACTTGATTTTTGCGTCCTCTTATGTTATCATGGGACAACAATATACCCCTGACAGCGAAATATTCTGCAACGAATTGCAATCCTTCTATTCTGGCGCGAATTCCGCCTTTTGACCTCCTGGAAGGAATGACGAACGACGACGTTCACCTCCTGCCTGTCGCGTTCGCTCGGTTGGCCCCACGAAAGGGAAGCGTTCATGTCTGGCTTTTGGAACTGTCTGGGGCGTCCCGGACGGCGCGGGTTCGCCCTCGCGCTTTTGACGGTTTGGGCCGCCCTTCCGCTTGCGAGCGCCCGCGCCGACGTCGCCGCGCCTTTGCAGCAGGCTTATCATCAGTTCAATGATCTGGTCAAGCCCGCCAATCTCGCCGCAACCGTAAAGACCCTGAGCGGGTTCGGATCGCGCATTGCCGGGTATCCCGCCGATCAAAAGGCCGGGGCGTATGTCGAGCAGCAGTTCCGCGCGCTCGGTCTCGCCAACATCCAGACCGACACCTTCAACGTCACGGTTCCCTACGACCCCAGCGTGGACGACGCGAGCAAGGGGGCGATGGCCGAATTGCTGCCCCCTGGCGGCGCGCAAACCGCTGCCGCAGCGGAAGCGTCGGGCGTCAAATCCAAGATGTACCCGCTCTGGCCCAATCTCGTTCGCACGCCGACGCTGCCGCAGCAAGGGCTGACCGCGCCGCTGATTTACGTGCGCGACGGCAAAATCCGCAACTTCAACGGCAAAAACGTCGAGGGCGCGGTCGTGATGGTGGATTTCAACTGCGCCGCCGAGTGGATGAATGCGCCGCGCCTGGGCGCCAAAGCCGTGATTTTCATCGCGCCCAACGCCACGATGCGCGGCGAGGCCGAAGCCAAGTTCATCTCGATCCCGATTGCCATTCCCCGTTTTTATATGCAGCAGAAGGACGCCGAGCCGCTGCTCGCCGCCTGCGAAAGCGGACGCGCCCCCCAGGTTCGCCTCACCTGCCAGATGCCCTGGAAAAGCCTGCCGACCCGCAACATCGCGGGCTGGATTCAGGGAACCGACCCCAAAATGCGCGATCAGATCATTGTCGTGCAGGCCTACTATGACGCCACGTCCGTCGTTCCCGCCCTCGCGCCTGGAGCCGACACCGCCTGCGGCATGGCCGCGATGCTGGAAATGATCCGCGCTTTCAAGACTCATCCGCCCAAGCGGACGATGCTTTTTGTCGCCAACAGCGCCCACTTTCAAGCCTTGCAGGGCGTTCGCGAGTACGTAGACAAGCATTTGGAAGAGTGGCAGCCCGCCGGATGGTTCCAGCACAAGGCCGACGTCAAGAACATTTACTTATGGGCCGGACTGGACCTGACCAGCCAGACCCGCTCGTTCGGCATCTTTTACAAGGGCTGGTTCTACGATTTCCGCGAGGACATTCAGGGCCGCTTCAGCGACATCGCCCGCGTCTGCCGCGAAAACGCCGAAAAGGTCGGCAACACGCTCGGCTTCGACTCGAAACGCTATTTCAACGACGGCGTGAACCCCGTAGACGGCAAAAACTGGCGCAACTTCATTCCCGGCAAACCGGCCTTCGACTCCGAAGCCGTCACGATGGCGGGCGGATTGGGCGTCACGTTCGCCTCGACCGACGACAGCCGCGCGCAGGTGGACACGCCGTTCGATACCGTCGAAAAAGTCAACGTCGCCAATCTCGCCCGGCAGGTGAAACTGCTCAACTGCCTGATGTGGCACATCGTGACCGACACGAACGAGCCGGGCGACATCAACGCGCAGCGAATGCCCGTCGCCGACCCCTCGAAATGGTCGCGCATGGCCTTACAGGGCGGCTTTGCGACGGTGCAGGGGCGCGTCCAGATGTACGACCCGCGCAAGTCGTTTATCTCGAACGCCGACCCGCGCCTGATCGACTCGCTCGTCGTGGTTCGCAATCGCGTGAAGTCGTTCATGGGAGTGCGCGGCAACATGATCCAGACCACGCAGTGGACGACGCCCGACCGAATGGACAGCCTTCAGCATGACGCGCAGGGCGGCCTGGTTTACACCGACGCGAAACATGAAACCGCGCTCGACAAGCAGGGCAAGCCGGTTCCGCAGCAGAACTTCTTCACCTTTCATGGCATCGCCCCGCTGACCGCCTTCGGCAACAACAAGCCCACGACGCTTGCCGCCTACCACCTCGCGCCCAACGGCGAAATTGACTTTGCGCCCGACCTGGGATCGGACGGAGCCAAGTGGATTCCGCTCGATGTTATGGTGACGACGGCGACCAAAGAGACGCCGATCATCCTTTTCCGCAGCGTGCCGACCGCCATTTACGACCTGGTGGATCAGCAGTCTTTGCGCGCCCTGACCGGCATCAACATCTACGACGGCGAAAGCAACGGCGAGCCGCGCCGCTTCGGATATGCGATTGACCCGCAAGACCCCTCGCTCGTCGGCTCGTATGTGGAAGACGTCGCGGTTCTCTTCACCGACCCCGGCTCGCGCTTGAAAATCGCGATGACGAGCGGCCCCGCCGCCACCCGGCTCCTGCTCATCAACGCGCGCTACGATGCGAGCGACCCCTACAACAAGAAACAGTGGGCCGATTACAACCCGGAAGGCATGGGCTATCTGGTCGCGGGCGACACCAAAGACAACCAGTTCGCCGACATGATCGGGTCGAAAGAAGTGAAGTACGACCCCTCGATTGAAATTGCGCGGTCGGGAGCGATTTATAACACGGCCCTGTACGTAGCCGAAGACATGTGGAAACTCGACGACTCGCGGATGCAGAAGCTCGCCAAGTACCGCATTCTCGACATGCACAGCGACGACGGCATTCCCGGCCTGCACAAGCGCGCCAAAGAAGCCATCGAGCGCGCCAAAACCGCCCTCGCCGCCCGCAAC
>JBBRNU010000467.1:0-4208 GCA_038230115.1 Chthonomonadales bacterium
CGCCCGCTTAAACGGCTTGCCAGTTCGGTTAGCGGATGCTGGCAGACAACAGTTCAATCTCAAAGGTCGTAACCGGGCAAACGGCCTTTCAACAGTTGTAGAATAAATTCCTTCGCTCGGTAGCCTGCGGCTGTGTGTCCTGCGGACACGATGCCAATAGCGCAAAAGTCTTTGCTGACTTGCGTGTCCGAAGGACACACGGCGGAACGCCACAAGCGAAGAAATTCATTTCGTCGCCAGCCGTCGGGCCGCTTGCGCCAACAATAGGTTTCAATCCCTTGGCTTCCGGCTCCTCAGAATGCGGTAATGCGCGATAGTAGCACGAACCGAAACGCGCTGTCAAGGCAAGCCTGCGGGGGCGGTTCGGGGCAAAATGCGGCCCCGGAAAGTTACGACGCGCGAAACCGCCAGCCGCCGCGATAAGCGTAGGCCGGGGCGAAGTCGGGGTCGTCGCGGCGGGTCAGGGTCACGCCCGCGCGCCCCCAGGCGTGCAGCAGCCGGTCGTTATCATAAGCCAGCCCGACATGTGTGATCCCCCGCTGGCGCGGGGCGCGCGGCCCTCCATAGAACAGCAGATCGCCGCGCTGAATCGGGGCGTCGGCGGGCAGAATAGCGCCGAGCGGCGAGACAGCCTGCTGGTAAGCGTCGCGCGGCAACTGTATGCCGAACGCGGCATGAACGCATTGCACCAGCCCAGAGCAGTCGAAGCCGAAGGGAGTTATGCCGCCCCAAAGGTAGGGAACGCCCAGAAAACGGGCGGCAAGCGCGGTCAGGCGGGCCGGAGTGAAGCGAAGCGGCCCGCGGGTTTCAGGGCGCAGTTGCGCGGTCAGGACGAAACCGATAGTGTTACCGGCGGTTTGCACGCGAGAAAAAGCGGGATTCGCGCCGCGCCGTTCGTCAGGGACAATTTCGTCGAGACCGAGCAGGGGCGTGCCGAAAACCAGTTGGGTGAGCGGAGGACGCAAAAGGGAAGGCGTCGGACGCAGGGCGGCGAGCGGCGCGGAAACGCGCCAGCAGTGGGGCGAGTCGGGAACAGCGGCGAGGAACGGATCGTCGGGCGCGCACACGCGGGTATGCTGGCGCAGCGTCCAGCCGGTATAGGCGTCGGCGGTTTCGAGGCGGAGGAACGCGCCGTCGGCGTCGAGAACGCGGGCGACCGCGCCCGAAACGGCCTGGCTGACCATCTCGGCGCTTTCGTCGGGCCGGGCGCGCATCGCCGCCACGTTGTGCGTGACGAGAACGCTCTCGGCAGGGGAACCGGGCGGGAAATTTGTCATACGCAACGGGCGCGCCAATCACGACGACTGAAGGTGGACGGGAATAAATCCCCGTCCTGAGACACAGAGAACGAAGAGAGAACGGGAACGAATGCCCGTTCTGAAACGCTAGCTCGCCTGCGCGGGCTAAATACGCTTTAGCGAAAGATCGTTCTGTCTTGTCTTCTGCGCGGGCTGAATACACGCTCCGTCTCGCCTGCTTTTTGCGGGGCGTGACTACACATTGGCGAAGCGGCATTGCAGCCCTCGCAGGAGGGCTGTGCATTTCAGAACGGGGATTTATTCCCGTTCGCCCGTCTGTGCATTTCAGGACGGGGATTTATTCCCGTCTGCGGCCTTGTGCGTCAAGCAAACTTCGCGGCGGGTTCAGCGCACGAGCGCGAGCAGGCGGTTGTAATTGGGCGTGGCCCGGCGCGTCAGGCCGCGCCCGGCGTGCGCGCCTGCCCCGTTCCCGGACGCGCCGGTTCGCGCGGACGACCCGCGCAGCGCGGCGAGAACTTCAAGGGCGCGGCGGTCTTCCGCCTCGGCGCAGTCGCAGCCAGACGGCGCGTCCTCGGCCTCGGACGAGATATAGCGGCGCACCAGGTCAGTCAATTTGAGCAGGGCGCGTTCCTTCACCGTGTCGGTTTCGACCGCGCTGACCAGGCACAAATCCAGCAGGGCCATCGCCTCTTCTTCCGACAGGTATAGGGGTTTGTGGTTGGCGATCATCATCTTGGACATGGCAGCCGAACTCCTTGTTTCGATGTTCCCAGTATAGCGCCGTCCAGAGCGCAGGGGAAGCCAAGTATGTCACGGGCCAGGTGTGACGTATGTCACAGGGCATCGTACATAGGGCATGGGGCGGCAGCGACAAAGAAAACTTCCGCAAACTTCGCCGGGCGTCTTCCTGGTTTCGCGCCCAACGCCTGCCGCCCCGGTTGATTTTTTACAGACGCGCGGTCTTGTCCGTTTTCGGGACTTCCAGCTCTTTTTCGACCGCGCTGATGACGGCGGGCTTGAGCGGGTCGGTTCCCGCCGGGAAGCGCGCCACGACCTCGCCCTGGCGGTTGATCAGGAACTTGGCGAAGTTCCAGTCAATGTCGCCGCCGAATTTCGGGTCGGTCTTCTTGTCGGTAAGGTATTTGTAGAGCGGAGCCTGGTTATCGCCCTTCACGACGATTTTCGAGAACATCGGGAAGGTGACTTTGTAGGTGTCGGTGCAGAACGCCTTGATTTTGGCGTTGTCGCCCGGTTCCTGCTTCATGAAGTCGTTGGCGGGGAAGGCCAGGATCGTGAAGCCCTTCGCCTTGTACTTGTCGTAAATCTTTTGCAGGCTGGCGTACTGCGGCGTGTTGCCGCACAGCGACGCCACGTTGACGACCATAATGACGTCGCCCTCGTACCGGCCCAGGTTCACGGTTTTGCCGTCAATATTTTTCACGACGAAGTTGAGCGCGGGAGCGACTTTCACTTCCGGGTACGAGTCTACGGTGGCCTTGGAGTCCTCCCCCTTGCTGTCGGGCTTGACGCCCGCCGCTTTCGCCTCGAACACCTCATCGAAGGAAGCGAACGACAAATCGTGCGCCTTGTAATAGACGCCCCGGAAGTTTCGCGCGCCGCCGCCCGCCTGATTGGTGTGGCAGTAGGCGCACGACACTTTTTCTTTGGCGGCGTAGGGCGGGTAGGCCTTAGCGGGCGAATGCGCGACCGCAAGCGCGGACAGGGCCAGGGCGGGCAGCGCGAGAAGGCGCGACAGGCGAGCAAGCGACATGGGATTCTCCTTGAAGGCTTGAAATGTTTCGATTTCGAGGGCGGGCCTGCCGCGCCGGAACGGGAAACGAACCGGCGCGGCGATTTTCTGGCGGACGTTCCGGCGAACGAAACGCCGCTACCCGACTAGGCTACGGATGAAAATGAAAGCGATGTTTCCGTTCTTTAGATTTTCAGGCCGCCGCCGGTGATATGGTACGCGGCGCAGTCAAACCCGACGGAATCTGGAACGGTGAAATAGAGGACGCTTTCGGCGGGAGCGCGCGTCCTGACGAAATCCTGCCGAAGGCGTTCGCTCTAGCCGGTTAGACAGCATTTGGACGAGGCAGTTTCAGAAAAGTTCGCGCGGGCGGCGAAAGGACTTTCGCGTAAAACGTTAGAAAAGGCGTTTCAGGCCGGTGGATAGGATGTCGGCGACGGAGTGCGCGGTTCCGGCCAGAATGAAACCGCCCAGCAGGGCTAGTGTCCACTGCGGATGCGCGCGGGCGAAGCCGAGCAGCGACTGCCATTGCGCGCGGGTCAAGTCGCTGGCGTCAACGTGCGGGCCAAGCCGACTGAAGAGCCATAGCCCGCCCCAGAACAGAACGGTGCAAACGACGGCGAGATAGACGGCCCGGATGACGCCGCCCATGAGCAGGCCGTGCGAGACCCACGAGCGGTGCGGCACGCAGGCGCGGTAGGGCCACCACAGGCCGCGCAGCGGCCCCCAGCGTCGGTACTCTTTGGAGTCCAGATCGAGATCGCCCGCGCAGGCGTACCCGGCGAACAGGTACGAGGTCGTGAACAGCGCGGCGAGCGTCATATCGGGGGCGGGCGCAAAGCGAAAGTACGCGCCGTCCATGACCGCCGCGCTGACGAGCGTAATGAGATCGTGCGTCCGCGCAAGCGGCATAGTTTGTTTCCTTACGTCCTATTCGACTCGCTGTTTTAACCTAATCGCCTGGCGCACGGACGTGAATGCCAGTTCGACCCGCCTTCCAAAACGGGCATTTTAGCCCGCGCAGGCGGGCTTTACAACTCCTGCCGGGGGGGTTAACCCTACAACTGTTGAAAGGACGACCGTTCGCTTGCCTTCTCGACCTTTACAATGCGCTTTGTACGCCCGCTTAAACGGCTTGCCAGTTCGGTTAGCGGATGCTGGCAGACAACAGTTCAATCTCAAAGGTCGTAACCGGGCAA
>JBBRNU010000468.1:0-4195 GCA_038230115.1 Chthonomonadales bacterium
CCCCTGCCGTCACCGACCTGGCCGCAGCGACGCTGGGCTGCCGCTATATGACCGCATATCATGGCGTGACGGCGCGCGGGCGGGCGCGGCAGGGGCAATGGTTTGTGGTTCTGGGCTGCGGCGGCGTGGGATTGTCCGCCGTCCAAATCGCCCGCGCCGCAGGCGCGCAGGTGATCGCCGTAGACATTGACGACCGCAAACTGGAACTGGCCCGTCAGCACGGCGCGGCTGCCACCCTTCACGCGCGGCGCGAAACCGTGCCGGAAGCGATCAAGAAACTGACCGGGGGCGGCGGAGCGCATACCGTTCTGGACGCCAACGGCACGCAGGAAACCATTCAGACCGGCATTATGTCGCTGCGAAAAGGCGGGCGTCAGGTGCAGGTGGGTCTGACCAGCCAGGAAGAAAAGGGCATGGTCGCGCTGCCGATTGATTTGATTGTCCAGGCCGAAATCGAGTATGTCGGCAGCGACGGCAACCCGCACCCCGATTATGCCGAGCTGCTCCGCCTCGTGGAAAACAAAACGCTCCAGCCCGACGCCCTCGTCACCCGCACCGTTGCGCTGGAAAATGTGGACGCCATCCTGCGCTCCATGTCGCAGTACGAAACGCACGGATACGAGATACTGATTTTCTAGCGGGCCGCGCCATCACAACGGAAGCGCCTCATCCGGCTCCCGCCTCAACCATTCTCGCGCCTACTTATGCCGACCTTGCAATTAAGCGGAGATTAAGGTACACTGTACGCGACAAATTGACACTATTTCGGACGTATGTGGGTTTCACGTCCGCGTCAGCCGTTCTTATCGGAGCGACCGACGGTGTCCTTCCCGCTCCAGGCAAGTCTGGAGCCAAAAGCGTTCACAGTCTGCTAACGCGCCCTGACCGGCGCGCAGCGAACGCGATTTCGACCAGGGGGAGGTGAGAGAAAATGCGCCACTACGAGGCGATGTACATCGTGGACGCCGACACGCCTGACGAGGAACTGGAACCGATCCTCGAAAAGTACGCAAAGGTGATTACCGATCACGGCGGCGAGGTGACCGAGGCGGGCAAGTGGGACAAGGGCCGACGCACGATGGCCTACGACATCAACAAAAAACGCGACGGCATGTACCTGCTGATGCAGTTCCAGGCCGACACGGAAGCCCCGAAAGAATTGGACCGCATCTTTCGGATCAATGATGACGTGATGCGCCACATCATCGTGCGGCAGGACGAAGACGAGGAATAACAACGGCGCGGGCAAGGTTTCCGCTTTGTCTGTTCCGCTTTTAGTAACCGTCAGCAACCCCTAGCAATCATCGAGCGGCGCGCTAGCGTCGTTATTCAACCAACATACGCGAGAACCGTTGCCCGCCCATTCCGGGGGCATCAGGGAAGGAGAATCGGAACATGGCTTTGAATCGTGTCGTCCTCGTCGGGCGCCTGACCCGCGACCCCGAAATGAAGTACACGCCGCAGGGCGTCGCCGTCGCGCAATTGGGAATTGCCGTCCAGCGTTTCACCAAGAACGAGACCGGCGACTATGACGTTGATTTTTTCAATGTCGTGGCCTGGCGGCGCACCGCGGAGTTCGCTTCCAACTACCTGCACAAGGGCCGTCTGGTGTCCGTAGATGGACGCCTGCAGGCTCGCTCCTTTGTAGGGCAGGACGGGCAGAAGCGCACGACCGTGGAAATCGTCGCCGACAACATTGATCCGGTAGGGCCGCGTCCTGAAGGCGAAGAGTCGGCGCCGCGCAACGACGATACGGCTGGCGGCGACGAGCGACCCGCCCCGTCCAACTCCAATCAGGGTTCTTATGCGGGGAATGCGCCTGCGCGCAGCGCAGCTCCGGCTGCCGCTGCCAGCGGCGCGCGAACCAACGCCCCGCGCAATGCGGCCCCGGCGGACGACGATCTGGACGAATCCGATCCCTTCGCGGATGAGTGAGAATAACGCGCCGGCGCTTCGCTCCCGGTAAACCGAGGAGAAAGCGCCCATGACCGGTGGCCCAAGACGCCCCGGCGGAGGCAAGCCGAAGAACTTTCGCAAGCCCCGCCGTAAAGTCTGTATATTCTGCGTGGAAAAGGCGACGAGCCTGGACTACAAGCAGATGATCCTGGGACGGTACCGCACCAAGCTCATTTCCGAGCGCGGTAAAATCGTTCCCCGCCGCACGACCGGAACCTGCGCCAAGCACCAGCGCATGGTGACGGAAGCGGTGAAGCGAGCGCGGCACGTCGCCCTGCTCCCGTTCGTCGTAGCGTGAACGCAAAAAAACGCCCGGCAAGTTTTTGAAAACTTGCCGGGCGTTTCACTTTGTCTGACCGATTGTCGCGAAGGTTAGTTCGCGGCGGAGCGGCGACCGAAGAGACGCAACAGGCCGATCACGATAGCCGACCCGACGAAAGCCACGAAGATGCTGCCAACATCTACGCCCGTCGCGCCGGGGCGGTTCAGAACCAGATTCCAAATCCAGCCGCCAAGCACGGCTCCAACAATGCCCAAAATCATGGTTCCGAGGAAACCCGACGGCTCATCCTTCGTTCCGGGCATTGCCAACTTCGCGAGAAAACCGGCCACCAGGCCAACGATGATCCAGGCGAGAAAACTCATTGTTCTGTTCCTCCTACTAGTCTGACTGCGAATCTAAAAGTAAGCGGACAGTCCGCGTTAAGAGTATAGTTGATGTCTTGCGCTCGCTATTTGGTTGGGCCGTTATGCAGTTTTGCCGGTATGTCGTTTTTGGGGTCGGATGATCCGATACGCTCGCATGAAATTTTGCCGATATGGAATTGCGCCGGTATGTCGTTTTGCCGTGATGAAATTTTCGCCGCTATTCAATTTTTCAACGCTATTCGGGTGTGACCGTTCTGCGGCGGGAACTGCGTTATGTTGTTGGACCCGATATGTCAAAAAGCGCCTACAGAGTGTCCTTGAAAAAACACTGCGTAGGCGCTCCTGGCCTGAAACTGGAACGACAAACGTTGCCTTTCCAGCGTACTTTATTCTTTTATGTGGTTCGATTGTGGAAGTTCGTGAACGCCGTTTGCGTGAACTTCGCCCGTAGGACGGGCCATCGGAACGCTTTGTTCCCGCAATTCTACAACTTTTTTACCGTTTTTCTTCCGCCTCAATACCGACAAGTCGGCTTCCCCTCTCCTGCAAACTTGTATTGACGCCCTTGTGATTTATTCGATGGCGGCAGGTGGTTGTGGCGCGGGCAAGGCGACCTGTTCATAGATTTCGGCCAGCGTCAGGCCAACGCTAAGGAAAGCAAAAGTCAATACATCGGTCGGTTCGGTATACTCAGTCACATTCCAATGGCGGGCGCTCTGACGAACGTAATGAATGACGGTCATTGCCTCCTGCGCGACAAGAACATAATCGGTCAGACCGGAAATCTGGCGGTATTCGAGAAACTTTTCGCCGCGATCCGTCGCCTGCGTCGAAGGGGACAGGACTTCCACGATGACGCCGGGATTGAGCAGCGCGGGCGGGTTCTCGCCGTCCGTAACCGGGTCGCCGCACAAGGCCACGACATCCGGATAGCGGTAGCGCGTGGGAGAAACGCGCAGGCGGACGCTTTCAATATAAACCTCGCAGTCACGCCTCTCAAATGCCCGGTCGAATAGAATGCTGAAGTTCAAAGCAATGCGATTGTGAGACCGCGACTCTCCAGGCATCGGAATGATCTCTCCTTCGACGTACTCAAGGCGGATGTCGGAGGCGCGCTCCAGGGCGAAGTATTCTTGAACGGAGACCTTCGGCGCAGTGGAAGCGCTGCGGACAGGCGCGGCGGACGTTTCCGGGACAGCGACGGGAAATTCGGCGACGGTTTGCACAGACATAGATTTTCACACTCCCTTTCTGTTTTTATTGTACTCCACAGACAGGCGGGCGATAGGAAGGCTTTTCACTACGAAGCCAAAAGAAAACGAGGAGAAAGCAGGCAGGGAATGAACTGCCATGTTGTTTATAATGATGGTAAGGGAGGACCGACCATGACCATTACGCTGGAATTACCGCAGGAAATAGAGCGGCAGTTGCACGATGCGTGGAAGGAAGATTTTCCACGCAGAATATTGGAAGCGATTGCGCTTGAGGGCTATCGGCAGGGAACGCTGTCACGGGGGCAGGTGAGCGAGGCGCTGCATTTGTCGTTCCAGGAGACAGAAGCGCTGCTGAAAGCGCACGCAGCGTATTCGCC
>JBBRNU010000469.1:0-4194 GCA_038230115.1 Chthonomonadales bacterium
ACGAAGTCATCCGGCAGCAGTGCGAATTGCAGGAAGAATTGGCGAAGGCCGCGGGCAAGGTCAAATCCGACGTCGCCCTGCACCTGCCCAACGCCCAAATTTTGCAGGCCATTCAGAACAAAATGGGAACCGAAATCCGGGCCGCGATTCAGCACCCGGACAAAGCCGCCCGCGAAAGCGCCATTGACGACCTGAAAAAAGAGATCATCGCCCGCGTCGCCGGGGACTTCCCGGAGAACCTGAGCGACATTCCCGAAGCGGCGGAAAAGGCCGTGAAGAAAGCCATTCGCGCCCTCATCATCGAAGAGTCGATTCGGCCCGATGGCCGCAAGCTCGACGAAGTGCGCGCCATCGAGTGCGAAATCGGCCTGCTGCCCCGCGTGCATGGGTCGGGGCTGTTCACGCGCGGCCAGACTCAGGTGCTGACGGCGCTGACGCTGGGCGCGATGAGCGAAGCGCAGGTCGTGGACAACCTGGAAGTGGACGAGAAGAAGCAGTACATGCATTACTACAACTTCCCGCCCTATTCGGTCGGCGAAACGCGCCCGATGCGCGGGCCGGGCCGACGCGAAATCGGACACGGCGCATTGGCCGAACGCGCGCTGGTTCCCGTGCTGCCCCCGGTTGATTCGTTTCCCTACGCGATGCTGCTGCAAAGCGAAGTCCTGGAATCGAACGGCTCGACCTCGATGGCCTCGGTCTGCGGCTCGACGCTCGCCCTGATGGACGCGGGCGTGAAAATCTCGGCCCCGGTCGCGGGCGTCGCGATGGGCCTGATGACGATGGGCGACCAGTACGCCGTGCTGACCGATATTCAGGGCATGGAAGACTTTTCCGGCGACATGGACTTCAAGGTCGCGGGAACCGCCGAGGGCATCACCGCCATTCAAATGGACACGAAAATCCAGGGCATCCCGCGCGAAGTCATGGTCAAGGCGCTGGAGCAGGCGCGCCTGGGTCGCCTGCACATTCTGGGCAAAATCACCGAGGCGATTGCCGAGCCGCGCGCGGAAATGAGCCGCTACGCTCCCTCCATCTTCACGATCGAAATCAACCCGGAACGCATCGGCGAGGTCATCGGGCCGGGCGGCAAGATGATTAAGAAGATCACGGCGGACACCGGCGCGCAAATTGACATTCAGCAGGACGGCAAAATCTTCATCGCGGCGGTGGATCAGGAGGCGGGCAAGCGCGCCGCCGACATCATCCTGAGCATGGTCGGCGACATCGAAGTCGGCACGCTCTTTATGGGGCGCGTCACGCGGCTGATCGGCATGGGCGCGTTCGTCGAAATCATGCCCGGCAAAGAAGGATTGGTTCACGTCAGTCACCTGCGCGAACCCGCGGTCCGCCGCCCTGAAGAGGCCGTCAAAGTCGGCGACGAGATTCAGGTGCGCGTCATCGAGGTGGACGGCCAGGGCCGGGTCAACCTGTCGGCGATCAATCTGGATCAGCCGTTCGACGCCAGCATGGCGAAGCGCCCGGACGACGGACGCGGCGGGCCGGGCGGCGGTCGCTTCGGCGGCGGGGATCGGGATCGCGGCGGACGCGGCGGCGACCGGGATCGCGGCGGACGTCCGAGCTTCGGCGACCGCGGCCCGCGCCCGGAATTCGCGGCAGCCCCGGCTCCGACACCCGAACCGGAAGAGGAAGAAGGCCCGCCCAAGGCCCGCTTCCGCCCGCGCCGCTAATCGGCCCAACGGGATGAGGACATAACGCCGCTTTATTGAAAATTTGAGGCGGTTGGCATAAATCAAAGAACGGGCCGGTTCGCGCCGTTCCGGGCATTGCATTGAGGCGCGCTGCGACTTTGCAGCGCGCCTTTTTTTGCGCTTCCCGCCCGCCGGTCAAATTAACGAAACAATTGTCAGTTCGCGTAACGTCTGTGCAGCGACGCTGGATGTCGCGCCGCAGACGCCCGTGCAGGCAGGAGAAGAGGCAGGAGAATGTTCGGCGGGTCAGGGGTCGTCCATCATCGCTTCGCCGGGATGGACGACGCGAACCGAGTTCCGGGGCCGCTCCCGCAGGCGGCGTTCGCGAACTTTCTCCGGTGATTGGTTTCTTGGTTTCCAGGAGGGAAAGACAATGCAAGACACTCGCAACGCGCCCCGCCGCGTAATTGCCGTCACGCTTACCGCCGCGCTTATGGGCGGGTTGGGCGGCTATTCCGCCCGCGCGCAAGCGCCGCCCGCCCGCGACCCGATGCGCTATGCCCCGCAAATGGGCGGCGACATGGGCCGAATGCAGCCCGGCGCGATGATGGGGCCGGGAAGCGCCGCCCTTGCCGCCAGCGGCGACTCGCTGTACGTTCTGCGCGGGAACACGGTTTACCTGATGCGCGCCTCGACCTTCGAGACCGTGATGCAGAAGCAGCTGCCGCGCGCGTCCGGCCTGCGACAGGGCATGAGACCGTTGAACATTCGTCAACCCGTCGGGCCGCTTCGCTTCGACTTTGGCGCCCCCGGCGGACGGCCAGGAACGCCCGCGCCGCCCCCCGGCGATCCGAACGCGCCCCCCAATAGCGCAAACCCGCCGTCGCCGAATGAGGGAGCCGACCCGCTCCCGCCCGCCGAACGAACGACGCCCCCGCTGGGCGCGGACATTCCGCCGTCGCCGCCGCGTCCCGGCAATGGCGGCGTTCGCCCCGCGGCTGCCGTCGGCGCGAGCCGCCGCGCGCCGCGCGGTCAAGGAACGAACTTCCAGGCAAATCCGGGCCGCATGACGCCGATGCCGCAGGGCGGCGGCCCAATGCGAATGGGAATGGGCATGGGAATGCCAATGGGCGGCGGGGCGATTGCCGTCAGCGGGAACTACGTGTACGTTATGAGCGGCGACACGCTGTATCGCTTGCGCGCGACCGACCTGACCGTTCTGAGCCAGAAGACGATGGCCGCGCCGGGTATGGGCCGCATGAACGGCGCGCCGCCGCCCAATCCGAACGGCCCGCCGCCCGATGGCGCGAACCGCCGCCCGCGCGATGGCGACGGAAATCCCCCGCCTCCGGGCGACGGCGCGAATCCGCCTCCGCCGCCTGCCGATGGAGCCGACCCCCCGCCGCCTCCCGCTGACGGCGGCGCAACCCCGCCCCCGGCGACGCCGCCGAACGATCCGCCGCGCCGCTGAACGCGCTGGAGAAGAGTCGCAAATACGGGCTGGTCGGAAACAAAACACTTTCCCGCCAGCCCGTATTCTTGCCAACAAAACTTTTCGCCGCGCGTATAGAGCAGAGAACAGGCGAAACCACGAAACCAGCGCGGCAGCGACGCCGGTTCCCTCGCGTTTCAAATTTTCGATGATTGAAGGAGACTTAAACCCATGACGGCTACCGTAACTCGCTCCGCTGTAATCACGCACGGCGGCGACACCCTGAAGAACGATGTTGTGAAGGGCTTTCCGACCGCCAAGCCCATTGCCACGCCCACTGACCTGTCGCGGGAAGCGACTCAGGCCATCGCCGAAGCGATCAACCCGCTGATCGCCGACGCTTTCGCCCTTTACGTCAAAACCAAGAATTTCCACTGGCATCTCGCCAGCAGCCATTTCCGCGACTATCACCTGATGCTCGATGAGCAGTCCGAGCAGATTTTCGCCACGATTGACGTTCTCGCCGAGCGCGTCCGCAAAACCGGCGGCGCGACCATTCGCAGCATCGGGCATATCGCGTCGCTGCAGCGGGTCGAAGACTCCAACGAGGAGTTCGTGACGCCCGAAAATATGCTGCGAAGCCTGATGGAAGAAAACAAGAAGATGGCCGCCGCCATGCGCGCCGCGCACGAAGTGGTAGACGAGCAAAAAGACGTAGCGACCGCCAGCTTCCTGGAAGTGTTCATTGACGAGACCGAGCGCCGCACCTGGTTCCTGTTCGAGGCGGCGCAGGCGGGCGAAGCGCACACGGCGTAACGCCTTCCTCGTTCTCTTTCGCCAGTTGCGCCAAAAACTCCCCGCTCCGAAATGGCAGCGGGGAGTTTTATTGTCTCGACCGGCATAAGAATCGTTATGACTTGTGGCGCTTTTCAGGAATGACAACTGTCAGGATCAGGTCGGCGCGATTGCGGCTCACGACCAGGAGGGGGTCATACGTGAACGGCTTGTTGGCGTCCCACAATCCCGCGCCCTCGATGGCGTGTTCGGCGTCGGGGCGACGGCCCGGCGTGCGCTGCTGCGCGGCATACGCCAGAATGCTGATCGCCTGAT
>JBBRNU010000470.1:0-4194 GCA_038230115.1 Chthonomonadales bacterium
ATCTCCTGCGCCGCCGCCTACAAAGCCACGCTGATGCTGTGCGCCGCGCCCCTCCTGCACACGCCCCTGACCGCCCTGCGCTGGGACGATCCCATCGGCGCGAAAGTGACGCATCTGGCGCAGCGCAACATTTCGTTGTACGCCCTGACAAATGCCTATGCGGCGGCTCCGGGCGGCTTCGACGACAGTCTGGCCGAGCGATTGGGACTGGCAGGGTTCGCCTCACTGGTTTCGACCGAAGCGGAAGCGCAGTTGAAATTCGTCGTTTTTACGCCGCCCGAAGCCGTCGCGCGCGTGCGGAGCGCCGCGTCGGAAGCGGGCGCGGGCGTGATCGGCGCGTACACGCACTGCGCGTTCGCTTCGGAAGGACAGGCGACGTTTCTGCCTCAATCCGGCGCGACCCCGACGGTCGGCGCGGTCGGCAAACTGGAAGAGACGGGCGAGACGCGGCTGGAAATGCTGGTCCCGGAGCGCAAGCTGCAAGGCGTTCTCGCCGCTGCGCTGGACGCGCACCCTTACGAAAAAGTGGCCTATGACATCTACCCGCTGCGAAATCCGGGCGTGGTTTACGGGCGCGGGCGCATCGGGGAACTGCCCCTGAAAGTGTCGCTCGAAACCGTTCTGGCGCAGGTCAGCGACGCATTAGGATTGGGGCCGGAAAATCAGCCGCGCTGCTCGCATCGGCCCGGCATTCCTATCGGCTCTCTCGCCATCGCCAGCGGAACCGGGGCGGGCGAAAACCTGCTCTGGGCGGCGCACCGGCAGGAAGCGGGCGCGCTCGTGACCGGCGGCGTTTCGCCCACCGACCTCATTCTGGCCGACAGCACGGCGACGGTTCTGATTGACGTCGGGTTCGCGCCCTCGGTCGCGCCCGGCCTGCAGCAGCTCGCCGCCCAATTGCGCGAGACCTTCGGCGGCGAAGGCTTGCAGGCGCTCTACGTGCCGTAAAGGAGACGGAGCGCGTCGTGCCGACTGTGCTTCATCGGAACTCTTGGGTCACCCCTCACGCTTGGCTGGCGGCCCCTCTCCCTGTATGGGAGAAGGGAGCGAAGGTTGTAACCTGCGCCTTCGCGGGCAGAGAAAGAACTTCGCCTCGGCGCGTCGGCATTGTGAATTTAGCCCGCGCAGGCGGGCTTCGCATTTCAGAACGGGGTTTCAATCCCGTTCTACCCCGTTCTACCAACCCCGTTCGACGAGCCTATCCGAACGGGCATTGCAGCCTGGCAGGCGGGCTTTGCAACTCCTGCCGGGGGTTTTCACCCCTCGGCGTTTCAGACCGGGTTTTCAATCCCGCGACGCCTGGAAAAACGGTTGCGTTTGGGGCGGGAATTAGGTATAATAGGAGTGTTCCGCGCGGCGTTGAGAGCCGGGCCAGGCGCAAAGGCAGGCTGGCGAACCGTGTCAGGATCGGAAGATAGCAGCACTAAGGTAGTCCTCCCGTGTGTGTTCTGTCAACCCGGCTCTGAGCGCCGCGCGAGTGTCCAGGAATGATTGGCCGCGAACGAACGCAACGCGAATGCGCGCAGGAAAAGAAGCCCCGGCTTCGCCTGCGTTCCCTTTGCGTCCCCTGCGCTCCTTCGCGGCTAATCTCGTTTTTCGCCGTTTGAAACCGCTTGCTTCTCTTTAAACCTATGGCCTACGTCGCGCTGTATCGCAAATATCGGTCGCAGTCCTTCGGCGAGGTAATCGGGCAGGAAGCCGTTACGACGACGCTGCAAAACGCCCTCAAATCCGGGCGCATCGCCCACGCCTACCTGTTTCACGGCGCGCGAGGCTGCGGCAAAACCTCGACCGCGCGCCTGCTCGCCCGCGCCCTCAACTGCGTCGCGCAGGATGGCCCGACGCCCACGCCCTGCGGCGTCTGCCGCCTGTGCGTGGCGATCCGCGACGGCTACTGTCTGGACGTCATCGAGATTGACGCCGCGTCGGAAACCGGCGTGGACAACGTGCGCGAAAAGATCATCGAGAACGTGCAGTACGCGCCCGGCGAGGCCCGCTACAAAGTTTACATCATTGACGAGGTGCATGACCTGTCGGCCAAAGCGTTCGACGCTCTGCTCAAAACGCTGGAAGAGCCGCCCCCGCACGTCGTTTTCATTCTCGCGACGACCGAACTGCACAAGGTTCCGATCACGATCCGCTCGCGCTGCCAGCCGTTCGCGTTCAAGCGCGGAGACCTGCGCGACCTGGCCGCCTCGATCACCCACGTTCTCACGTCCGAAGGCTGCACGGCGGAACCCGAAGCGATCCAGGCGCTCGCCCGCAGCGCGGAAGGCTCGTGGCGCGACGCGCTTTCCCTTCTCGAACAGGTTCTGGCCTATTCCGACGGTCACGTTACCGCAGCGACCGTGCATCGCGCCATCGGCACGGTGGGAACCGAGATGCTGGCCCGCGTGACTGAAATTCTGGCGCGCGGACAGTGGGACGAAACGCTTGCCATTGCGGGCGAATTGGTGGACAGCGGCACGGACGTTCGGCAGCTGCTGACGGCCCTGAGCAGTCATTTGCGCGACCTGATGCTGATTTCGGCGGGCGCGAAACAGGCCGCCCTGCTGGAGTTGGGCGCGGATCGGCTGGCCCTGCTCGCGCCCCAGGCCGAGCTATATTCGCCCCCGACTCTGCTGGCGATGATGGGCGAGTTGGCGAAAGCCGAGCGCGAACTGCGCTTCACGAATCAGCATCGCTCCCTGTTGGAAAACACGCTTCTGCGCCTGAT
The DNA here is from genome assembly GCA_038230115.1 of Chthonomonadales bacterium. GTDB lineage: Bacteria > Armatimonadota > Chthonomonadetes > Chthonomonadales > Chthonomonadaceae > JBBRNU01. The sequence goes on from JBBRNU010000470.1 coordinate 2,717, forward strand.
GCCGGTCAACATCGCGGCGGACGCCGACGCGAAGCCCGCGCCGCGTCCTGCCGCCTCCGGTTCCGCAAGAGAACAGCCGGCGCGCACGCCCGCGCTTGCCGCCACGCCCAGCCCGGTTCCGAAACCGCCCCTGATCCACGCCGCGCCGCCCGTCTCCGCGCCTGCCGAATTGGACGACGAGGAAGACGACCCGGCAGAAGCCGCCGAGGAAGCGGGCGCGGCGGACATCAGTATGGATGCCGATACGACAGTTCCGCTTTTCCCGACGGCCCCGCCCGCCCTTGCGCCGACTGTGTTCCCCGCTGTCGCTTCTGCGCCCGCTTCCGCCGCGCAAAACGGTCACGCCTCGCTCCTGGAGGGGCCGGAAGCGCTGGAAACGCCGCCCGCCGCGACTTCGGACGCTCCGAAGTTCGCCGATGAGGTGACGCTGGAAGTGATCCGACGCGCCTGGCCGCGCGTCCTGAAACTGTTCAAGCAGGCCAGTCCCTCCGGCGGCGCGTATCTGGAGAAGGCCGAGGTGTTGGGCCTGGAAGGGCGAACCGTCACGCTGGCGTTCGCCGACTCGTTTTCGCGCGACCGCATTCAAAACAAGGGCCGCGAACTGGTCGAGAAGAAGCTGAACCAGGGGCTGAATACCGACGGGTATCGCGTGCTTTGTACGCTGGTCGGAGACAGCGACGGGGGCGGGGGAAGCGGCGTGAAAGCGCCCGTCGCGCCCATGCCCGCCCCGCCGGGAATGCTGGACATGACGACCCTGCTGGACGCGCCCGCCGCGCCGGTTTCCGGTTCCGCGCGCCCTGGCGGATTTGATATTCACGACGCGCCTCCGCCCGTCGCCGAATATCGTTCCGCCGCGCCGGTTCCGCCGCCCGCGCCCGCTGACCCTCCGACCCGCAGTTTTCTCACCGAAGCGCTCGACATTTTCGGCGGCGTCGTCGTCAACTCCGAGCCGCGCTGACTGCGAGCCGGAAAATTTCGTATGGAAATGGGGATACGCCCAATCCACATGGGCAAAGATTTGAAGCGAGACGGGTTGCCGAAATTCACTTGAAGACACGCAGGAGGACGACACGATGACGCGATTTGGGGGACTGCCCGGCGGCATGGGCGATATGCAGAAACTGATGAAGCAGGCGCAGAAGATGCAGGACGACGCAGCCCAGTTGCAAGCGGACTTGCAGAACATGCGGCTCGAAGCCACGTCGGGCGGCGGCATGGTCACGGCGACCGTCAATGGACACGGCCATCTCATCGAAATCAAAATCAACCCCGTCGTCATTGATCCCGACGATGTGGATATGCTCGAAGACTTGATTATCACGGCGACCAAAGAGGCGACCGAAAAAGCGCAGACCGATCAGCAGGCGCGCATGGACGCGATCACCGGCGGTCTGGAAGGCTTGAACCTGCCCCCCGGCCTGATCTAAGCGCCGCGCAACGACAGAACAAGACACTTATGTTACATTACGCAAAACCCC
>JBBRNU010000471.1:0-4191 GCA_038230115.1 Chthonomonadales bacterium
AGGGCCGCCAATCCGCGTAGTCCATCCAAATAATCCAGATGCAAACGGCTGGCAGGCGCGGCGGCTGTCTGGGACGCGGCGGAGGGAAGGGAAGCGGGTTCCAGTGTCGCTTTTATGGGCGGGGCGTTGGCGTCGGACGCCGCGCCAGCGACCGGCGCAAGCGCGTTCATTGCGGCGCGTCTTCCGTCGCGAAGTGGCAGGCGGCTTCATGATCAAGGCCGAGGCGACGCAGGGGCGGAACTTGCTGCGCGCAAATCTCCTGTGCGAGCGGGCAGCGCGTGCGAAAGCGGCAGCCGGAAGGAATGGCGACGGGAGACGGCACGTCGCCTTCGAGCGGCAGGCGGTCGCGGCGGGCGGCGGGGTCGGTCACGGGAACCGAAGCGAGCAGCGCCTGCGTGTAGGGGTGCTTGGGCGCGCTGAAAACCCGATCCGACGGCCCGCGCTCCACGATGACGCCCAAATACATCACGTTGACGGTATCGCAAATGTGCCGCACGACGGAAAGATCGTGCGCGATGAAGAGATATGACAGGCCGCGCTCGGTTTGCAGGGCTTCGAGCAGGTTGAGAATCTGGGCGCGAATCGAGATGTCGAGGGCCGAAATCGGCTCGTCCAGCACCAGCAGTTTCGGATCGGTGGCGATGGCGCGGGCGATGCCGATACGCTGGCGCTGCCCGCCGGAAAACTCGTGCGGATAGCGCGTCGCGAAATCGGCCCGCAGGCCGACGGTATCGAGCAGCTGACGGGCGCGGTCGAAGCGTTGGGCGCGCGTCCCGGCCATATCATGCGCCTGAAGCGGTTCGGTCACGATGTCGCCGATCATCATGCGCGGGTCGAGTGCGGCGTAGGGGTCTTGAAAAACGATGTTGGCATGCAGGCGCATTTTCCGTAGCGCTTCGCCGCGCAGGGCCATAATGTCGGTTCCGTCCAGGGTAATCGCGCCCTTTGTCGGCTCCAGCAGGCGCAGGATGGCGCGGCCCGCCGTGCTTTTGCCGCAGCCGCTTTCGCCGACCAGTCCTACCGTTTCGCCCCGTCCCACCGTCAGGTCAATGCCGTCCACGGCGTGAACCGTCTCGCGAACGGTTCGCAGTCCCTCGCGCCGGGTCACGCCAAAATGTTTGACCAGCCCGCGCACCTCCAACAGCGGTTCCATGCTTGATTCCCTTGATTTATTTATATGCGCGATCAAATTTGATCCTGCGGTTGTTTCGCTCGATGGGAGGATAACCCCGCTTTGCAAAGCCGTCGAATGGAAGTTTCGACCTCATTCACGAAGGCGCGTCGAACGGGAATGAATGCCCGTTCTGATAAGCAAAGCCCGCCTGCGCGGGCTGAATTCACAATGCCGATGAGTCGAGGCGGGATTCTTCCCTATCTGCAAAGAACAAACCCCACGCCTTCTCTCCCTTCTCCCATGCAGGGAGAAGGGCCGGGGATGAGGGTAGACCCAAGAGGTCCCGCCAAGCATAACGCCCTCGTTCCCCTCGCCTTGCCTAAGAAAGGAGCAGGGGGTGAGGTGAATTGATTCTGAAGCGCCGCCAGCGAAGCGAGTGAGCCACTTGCTTCGTCGCAATCACCCGCCGTACAAAAAGCAGCGCGTGGTTTGGCCCGGTTCCGGCTCGGTAGGTTCCGGCTCGCGCGTCGGGCAGATTTCGGGCATTCGTTTCGGGCAGCGGTCGAAGAAGGGGCAGCCGGGCGGCAGATGCGCGAGGTCGGGCGGCTGACCCGGAATGCTCGGCAGGCGTTTGCTGCGGTCGGCGTTGATTTGCGGGAGCGACGCGAGCAGACCCTGCGTGTAGGGGTGCTTGGGCGCGCGAAGAATCTGCGTCACGGTTCCGCTTTCCACGACCATTCCGGCATACATGACCAAAACGCGGTCGCACACCTCGGCGACGACGCCCAGGTCATGCGTAATCAGGACGACTCCGGTGTTGGCCCGCTTTTGCATCTGCCCCATGAGCGCGAGTATCTGCGCCTGCACGGTCACGTCGAGCGCGGTGGTCGGCTCGTCGGCGATGAGCAGTTCGGGATTGCAGGCGAAAGCGATGGCGATCATGACCCGCTGGCGCTGCCCGCCGGAAATCTGATGCGGGTACTGCCGATAGCGCGTTTCGGGCGAGGGAATGCGAACTGCCTGGAAGAGTTGAATTACGCGGTCGCGGGCCTCTGCGCGGCTCACTTTGGCGTGCAGGCGGATCGGCTCGGCGACCTGCTCGCCCAGGGTCATGGTCGGGTTCAGGGACGAGAAGGGGTCTTGAAACACCATCGCCATGCGCGCCCCGCGTATCCGCTGCAAATCGCGGTCGGATTTGCCGACGAGTTCTTCGCCGTCCAGCCGGATCGAACCAGCCGTGATGCGACCGGGCGGGTTCGGAACCAGCCCCATGAGCGAGAGCGCGGTCACGCTTTTGCCCGACCCGGACTCGCCCACGATGCCGACGGTTTCGCCGCGCTCCACCTGAAACGTCACGCCGCGCACCGCCTGGACGATCCCGGCGGGCGTTCGGAATTCCGTTCGCAATCCTTCTACTTGCAGCAAAGGAGCCGCCACGGTATTCCCCTTTCCGTTCCGAAATCCCGTTTCCACTAATTTTTGTGACCTCGAAAAACTTAACTTCTTGAAAAACCGCGCGCCTAGAAGAGGCTTACGATGCGGAGCGTTCGGGTTCCCCATCAATCGCGATTATTGTAAGGGTTCCATCCAAACTGCCCGCCGCGACAAACTGTCCGTCAGGAGAAAATGCAGCGCAGAGCGTGGTCGTCGCGAGCGTCAGCGCGCCTTCGATTTGCCAGTCAGCGGCGTTCTACAAGCGCATTTCGTTGTCCGCGCCTGCTGTAGCCAGTAACGCGCCATTCGGCGAAAAAGCGACGCCGAAGGTGGCGAACCCATGCGCCGAAAAGGTAATAATTTCCTGCGTGAAGTTGTGGCGGGCGACGCGCACGAGACCCCCGGCGAGCGCCAGCGCCACCCGGTCATCGTGGGGCGCGAAGGCCAGCGCGTAATGCACTTATGCCCTGTCTCTACCTCCTCTGCAACCTGCCACGTTCGCGTATCCCACATTTGCACTGGCACATCCGGCTGGATTATCGCCAGTCGCTTGCCATCAGGAGTAAAAACCAGCCCCCACGCAGTAGAGGTATTTGCCAGCGTTCGCCGCTCCTGCCAGGAAGCCGTCTCGTAAACGAGCGCGTCTGAAAAGCCGCCGCTCACGAGAGTGCGACCGTCCGGCGAAAAGGCGACGTGGCCCCGGTGGTGGCCCTTCAAAACCTGTTTTGCCTCCATGCGCCAACATCCCAGAGGCGAACCGAACTGTCATACCCGCCGGAGGCAAGCGTCGCGCCATCCGGCGAAAACGCCGCAGAGGTAGTTCCTTCCTGATGCGCCAGGAAAGTATGAACAACATTCAAGGACTTCATTGATTGCTTTGCTTTTCCAACGAGGCGGTTAGGACGCGGGCGTTCGGGCGAATTCGGCCAGACGCTCGGTCGCCCAATTCGAATCCACATAGCCGCGATACGTCAGCAGGCGGTAGCGAAAGACAAGCCGCTCGCCCGCGCCCAACTCGCGCCGCCGCCAGCCGAAGGGCGCGGGCGCGAGCAGGCCCGTGTCGCGGGCGATCCAGGGCGAGGGAAACGACGGGTTGTCGGGATGGTCGAGGAGCGCGAAGCCGACCGTTTCGCCCTGCACGACGCCCACGCACGCGCCCCACGCCGCGCTTCTGCCGTACATGGCGGTTGGCCCGTAGTCGCCCAGGCTGTTCCGCATCTGCCCGCTCCCGGCGGGACAAAGCGGCGTGGCGGCGCAAATCGTCAGCAGTCCGGTTTGCGTCGCTTCCAAAATTGCCGGACGGTCTTCCGGGGCTTCCAGGCGCAGGGCGACATCCAGAACGCGGCCTTCGGCGGGGCCGGGCAGGGCGCGCACCGTTCGCACGTCTGTCAGCAGAACCACGCCGTTCGGAGCGAGCCACTGACAGCGCTGCTGAAACCCGACCGAATGCGCGCCGCGCCGCGCCGTCATCGTTTCGGAAACGATTCGCCCGACGGGAAGTTCCGGCGTTGGCAGGTCGGGTTCGCCGCTCGCGCCGACAGCCTGCGGCCCGAACGCCACGCCGCCGACTTGACCGTGTCCAAGCCAGAGGGCGAGACCCGTTCGGTCGTCGGGGCGGGTGAGTACGCGGCCCTCGCCGCCGC
>JBBRNU010000472.1:0-4186 GCA_038230115.1 Chthonomonadales bacterium
CAATGTCGGCCTGCCGGTTGACGAATGCACGCGAATTGTTTACAATGAGGAAGGCCAGACGGCTCTTCCTTTTTTGCTGCGAACGTTCGTCGCGCGGCAAAGGTCGGAATGACGGCCCGTTAAAACTCGGTTGGAAGAAAGTCGAAAGAAAAACAGGAGCGCGGGCATGGGGGACGTATCGTTACCGGCGGAAAGCGGGGCGCGCGACTGGGGCGAGCGGCGCGGATTTTCGCTGCGGCGTCGGCGGCTGCTTCAGCGCTGGGGCCGAAATTTGGGACTGGTTGCGCTGGGCGGCATAGGGGAGCGGGCATTGGCGCAGCGAATCGCGCCGCCCGCCCTGCCGCTCGTGTACGCCTATGTCGCGTCGCCCAACTGCGATGACCGTCCGCGCGGCGTCGGCGTGACCTGCATCGTTCTGCACGCCACCGTGGAGCCGACGACCGAGGGAACAATAGGGATTTTTCTGAACCCCGCCCGGCAGGTTTCGGCGCATTTCGTGGCGGGACGGGACGGGCGCGTCGTGCAGATGGTTCCGATAGAACGCCGGGCTTGGCACGCCGGAAATTCGTTGCTGGAGAACGCGCCGCGCGTCAACGACTACAGCGTCGGTATCGAGATGGTGAACTTGAACGACGGCAAAGACCCCTATCCTGACGCGCAGATGGAGGCGGTCGCGGGCGTCATTCGTCTGGTGCGCTCGCGCTACGAGGTTCCCGATACGCGCATCGTGTCCCACGCGCAAATCGCCCTGCCCGCCGGTCGCAAATCCGACCCCCTCCATTTCGACTTCGAGAAAATCAAAGCCCTGGCGCGTGAAAACAACGTTCCATCCTGAATGCGGCGAACGGATTTAAACCACAGAGGCGCAGAGACGCCGAACGCACGGGAATAAATCCCCGCGCTGAAACGCGAAGCCCTCCTTCGAGGGCTTAAATGCCAATGCCGACGGTCAGAGCGCCTTTTTAACCGACAAAGATAGACAGGCCGAAGAAAGATAGGCAGGTCGAAGCGTGTATTCAGCCCGCGCAGGCGGGCTGTGCCTTTCAGGACGGGGATTTATTCCCGTTCGCCGCATTGCAGCGCAGAATTTCGCGTTCGGCCTTATAACGGAGTAGGATTGCCCTCGCGCAGGGTCAAATACCGGTCGGCGGCGAGGTTTTTGTAGGTGTCGGTGCGTCCGCTCGGCCATTTCACGGTTAGAATGTCTATCGTGGTCGCCGCGCCCAGCCCGAAATGCACGCGCGCGTCGGATGCCGACATATACGACCCGCACGACTGGCATTGCCGCGTCAGCGTGCGCGCTCCGACCTGCGCGGTCAGGATCGCGCCGTACCCGCTGCGATTGCTCTTCGCGCCGACAAGTTTTATCCCGACCCAATGCCCGCTCGCCCGCTCTTGATTGTGCAGCAGTAGCGGCTTGCCCTCGGAATCTACGAGCAGAATATCTTCGCGCCCGTCGTTGTCGAAGTCGCCCACGGCCAGCCCGCGCCCGATGATGGTCCGCATCAAATCCGGGCCGGACGACTGACTCACGTCGTCGAACTGGATGGGCGAGCCGCCTTTGTTATGAAACAACTGCGCGGCCTGCCGATACGTCGAGGCGGGATAAATTTTTTCGACGTTGTCCTGAACGTGGCCGTTGGCGATTGCCAGATCGAGCCAGCCGTCGTTATCGAAGTCCAGGAACTTGCAGCCAAATGCGACGAAGGGCGTGGTGGGCGAGCCGATGCCGGTGGGAATGCCCATGTCGCTAAACCGCCCCTCGCCGTCATTATGGTACAGGGATTTTGACTCGTTCTGATAGGTCGCCACGAACAGGTCGAATTTGCCGTCGTTGTCGAAATCGCCCCAGTCCATTCCCATGCCGCCATGTACGTTGCCGTCGCGGTCGTAAGCGGCTCCGGCCAATTCCGCCACGTTTTTGTAAACCCGCTTGCCCTGGCTCACGGTCGGGCGCAGCAGGTCGCCCGCAATCTCGTCGTTGGCGATGTAGATGCCGGGATGACCGGAACCGTCGAAGTCGGCGAACCCCACGCCCAGCCCGCGCCCCATCGTCGTCAGCCCGCTGGCTTTGGTGGCGTCGGTAAAATGCCCCTTGCCGTCGTTTTGATAGAGAACGCCGGGCAGGGGCTTGTAATTGCGCGGTCCACAGGAAGTCATGACGCCTTTTTCCAGACACAGCTGCGGGTCGGTTTTGGGGCCGAAGTCGGCGTAGTTGGCGACGTACAGGTCGAGCCGCCCGGAGCCGGGAACGGTTTCGGCAAACGCGCACGACGTTCCCCAGGGCTGCGGCTTGATTCCGGCTTGCGCGGTCACGTCCCGAAACCCTTTGCCGCTCTCGTTGTGCAGCAAAAGCCCCGTGCCGTATCCGCTAACGTAAATATCGTCGAAGCCGTCGTTATCGTAATCGCCCACCGCGCAGCCCAGAAAATGCCCCTTCAGTTTGTCCAAACCGACCTGCGTAGTCACGTCGGTGAAATGCCCTTTGCCGTCGCCGCGAAAGAGCGCGAGCTTCGGGCCGACGAGCAGAACGTCGAGAGCGCCGTCGTTATTATAATCGAGGAACGCGCACCCGTTGCCGATGGTTTGCAGGATGCTGAGCGGACGCTTGCCTTCGATGTGCCAGACGTAACGCAGCCCTGCCGCATCCGCAACGTCCACAAAGCGCGCGGCGGCAGGATTGGCGGCGGCCTGCGCGACCGGCGACTCGCCTCGATTCGCATTGCAGCCGGTCAGCCAGACAAGACCGCCCGCAATCGCCGCCAGCATTAGAGGTAGACGGCAGTTTCGGAACGGAGCGGAAGAAGAAAAAGTGCGCGTTTTCATGACTTCATTATACAGCACATGAAGGCGATTTGCCAGCCTTCGCAAATGGGAAGCGGGTTTTGCAGCACGCGGCCTCGTATTAGCGTAGGGTTACAGCGCCAGGCAAAAGAAGACCGTCGGCGCAATGCCGACGGTCTTCCAGGAAGAGGTTTGCGTGGAAGCGATGCAGACTGACGCTCCAACGCGGCAGCGAAAGCGAGAGGGCGTTTCGAGAATGCGGGCTAGTGAGCGCCGCTCGTCGGCGCCGAATAACCCGGATTAAAGCCTGACGGCTGCGGCTTATGCTGCCCGCTTTCCGTGTAGTGGGCCTTGTATTGCTCTTGGGCTTGCTTCGCCGCCTCGCCGCCCTGACCCAGTTTCTGTAGAGTATCGGTCTGCACGGTAGGCTCGGAACCGCCTAAAAACACTTTGTAGAGGCCAAACAAAACCACTAAGAGCGCGACCACGACGGCAGCGATGACTCCTGGCCCGGCTTTCTGTTTCATGTTTCGATCCTTTCAAGAAGTAAGATGATGACTGCAAACGACAAACTACGGCATGCGACTTTCGAGCGAACTTCCGCTGCGGCGTCGCCACTCGGCTCGAATGCTTTCGGCGACATTGCCGCGTCCATGCGCCTCAAAAATCGTGGCGGCTTCCGTAAAAGCCTGCGGGTTGCTCGGCTCGCGGTCCAGCTTATCTAGGGCTTCCCTTTCCTGGCGTTTCTCTTCCATGATTTGGCGAGACTGCGCCAAAGCTTTCTCGGCGAGTGACGTCTCCCCGGCGAGTGTGGCGGCCTGCGCCAGCTTCTCGAAGGTTACTTCGGTCGCGCCACCGAGTTCTATGGCCCGCGTAAGTTCCTTCACGGCCTGCGCGCCCTGCTGGCGCTGGAGGGCGAGCAGGCCGAAACCATAACGCCAGGCGGATTCCAAACCGGCATCGGCCTGCGCGAGTTTAAGATGCGACTCGGCTTCCGCAAATTCCTGCGTGTTTTTGGCCTGTTCCGCCATTAGCGCGCCCGCGACCGCCTGCAAATGCAAATCATGCGGCGTCAAGGTCAGCATTCGCGACGCGGTTTTGGCGGCGTCCGCGTTTTGACGCAGCGCCAGTTGAAGTTGGAGCAGGAACTTGAGATAGTCGGGGTTGGTCGGTTCCAGCGCGACGGCCTTTTGCGCCAGGCTTTCAATCAAGGGCGTGGCGCGGGCCGCGCTGTACCGCAGGGCCAGTTGGCGGCGCGCCTCGCGGAACGCCATTTCCGCTTGCGATGGATGCAGCGCCCGTTCGGTCTCGTAAGCTTGCAGGCGCTTTTGCATGATCGGGATACGCTTCGGCCACCAGCCCGCCGCTTTCGTGTAGGCTCTGCGCGCGGCGAAGGCCTGCC
>JBBRNU010000473.1:0-4186 GCA_038230115.1 Chthonomonadales bacterium
ATAAATCCCCGTTCTCTGCCCCTTTCCCCGCGTTTCAGGACTATCAGGAGAATAGGCAGGTCAACCATGCGTGTGGAAAAACTGGACGCCATGACTCGCGGCTGGTTCGTCGGCGACTTCGCCCCGACCCTGTACCCGACGACCGACGCCGAAGTCGGCGTGAAGCATTACAAGGCGGGCGATTACGAGGCATGGCATTACCACAAAATCGCGACAGAAATCACCGTCATCATTTCCGGCGAGGTCGAGATGAACGGCGAACGCTATCAGGCGGGGGACATGATCGTGATCGCGCCGCACGAGGGAACCGATTTCCGCGCGCTCACCGACGCCGTCAACGTCGTCGTGAAGCTGCCCGGCGCGACCAACGACAAGTATTTGCGGGAAGAGCGAGAGGAGAAAGATGTCAGCGCTTAACATCGTGATTCCGATGGCCGGACGCGGGAGCCGCTTTCAGGAAGCCGGGTTCGCCCTGCCCAAGCCGCTGATTCCCGTGCATGGCAAGCCGATGATTCAGGTCGTCATCAATAACCTGCGGCCCCAGGGCGACCACCGGTTCATTTTCCTGTGCCTTCAGGAACACCTCGACAAATATGAGATGGACGAAATTCTGAGCCTGCTCGCGCCCAACTCCGAAATCGTGACCGTAGATCGCGTGACCGAGGGCGCGGCCTGCACCGTCCTGCTCGCCAAGAATTTCATTGATAACGACAACCCGTTGATGATTGCCAACAGTGACCAATGGGTCAACATCAATATCAACGATTATCTGGCCGCGCAGAACAAGAACAACGCCGACGGCCTGATCATGACGATGTGGGCCGACGATCCGAAGTGGTCGTTCATCCGGCTCGACGAACGCGGCCTGCCCCTGGAAGTCGTGGAAAAAGAGGTCGTGTCGAACGAGGCGACGGTCGGCATTTACAATTTTCTGCGCGGGGCCGATTACGTGCGCGCCGCGGAAGCCATGATCGCCAAAAACCTGCGGGTCAACAACGAGTTTTACGTCGCGCCCTGTTACAACCAGTTGATCGAGGAAGGCCGCAAAATCGTTTACTATAACGTCGGCAGAGAATACGACGGCATGTACGGTCTGGGCATTCCCTCCGACCTGGAGAAGTTTGAGAAGAACCCGGTCTCAAAAATTGCCGTAAACGCCGCCTGAAGTTATGGATCAAGCCACTCTACAAACTGAGGAAGACGCGCAGGTTATCGAAGACCTGGCCCGCGAAGTCGGCCCGACAGAATCGCGAAAACAGCGCTGGATGCGCCTGCTGTCGCAATTTCTGTTTGGGCAGGTTGCGATACAGGCGATCAACATGGCGGTCGGCCTGCTGCTTCTGCGCTGGTTGAGCGTGACCGCTTACGCGCAGTACAGCGTCGCCTTCGCGTTTCAAATCACGCTGGGCATGCTGATAAACCTGGGTTTCTCAAACTCGATTGTCGCGCTCGTCGGGCATCGCGGGGGCGAGCCGGAAGTGGTGGGCCGCTACCTGCGCTCGGCCCAGCATTTTCGCAAGCGGCTGTTTCTGCTGCTCGCCGCCGGTTCCGCGATTGCGTTTCCCGTCATTACGGCGCGGCAGCCCTGGAGTCCGGGGATAAAACTGGGCCTGTTCGCAGCCATCATCACGACCGTCTTTTTTCAGGGCCGCATCATGTATTCGGCGCCGCTCCTGATCAACCAGCGAATCAAACTTTATTATAACAGTCAATTTACCGCCGCGCTTGTTCGCACTTTCAGTTGTTTTTTTCTGCACCTCACGGGCGGGCTGACTTCCTGGGTCGCCGCCGGGTTAGGCTCGCTCTCCATGTTCATCAACGGCGCGCTCTATCAACGCTACGCGCGCCCCTATTATCGAGAGCCGGCGCAAAGCGATCCGCCGACCAACCTGGAAATGCGCCGCTACATCGCTCCCCTGGCGCCCAGCATCATCTTTACCGCGTTCCAGGGACAGATTGCGGTGGGCGTCATCACGTTTTTCGGGCAAACGCAGAACATTGCGGACATGGCCGCGCTCGGCAGGCTCGGACAGCTGTTCGTCATTTTTTCGGCTTTCAACTCCGTTATTATCGAGCCGTTCGTGGCGCGAGTGACACGCGAACAGATACTGAAACGCTATTTGCAAATTGCCTTCGGCGCGGCCAGCCTGTGCGCGTTTATCGCCGTCTTCGCGTTCTCGTTTCCGCAGCCCTTCGTCTGGCTGCTCGGCGAAAAGTACTGGCGCTTGAAGCCGCATGTCGGCTGGATGATCTTGGCGACCTGCATAGAATATTTCGGAACCGTGTTGTGGACAATGAACTTTACGCGCAAATACCTGTACTGGGCCTATACCGCCGCCTATATCGCGTCCGTTCTGTCCACGCAGATTATCTGCGGCTTTCTCCTTGATCTGTCGCAGACGCGAAACGTCCTGTATTTCCTGCTGACAACCAATATTGTCGTGGTGATCACGCACGCTTTGTGCGGCTTCTTCGGCATCCGGCGCGAACTTCGGCGCGAACCGCCTGCACAACCGCCCGCATGAGTGGAAAGAAGCGGAGGCGTTATCGAAGCGAATAGCCATCCTGCCGCTAATAACGATAAGTTTTATTTATTTGGCAACGCTTGGATACCTTAACGTCTAGTTCTACAATCAATTTCGTTCACTCTACGCCTGGGCATTAGCCTATCAATGCTTTATGGCGGTAATTCTGTTCAAAATGGTGTCTGGTATTTTTAAGGACGGCCTCAAGAGAAGGAAGCAGGGGTGAGGCAGGTTTTGGCGGGGAGCGAACCGTGCGTTTTGTTGTAAACGGTAAGGCGCTGGCGCATCCCAACGTCGGAACCGGGGTTTACATGCGCAACCTGATTGCGTCCCTCGCCGAGATTGGCGGCGACCACGAATTTCTGATCGCGACGCCGGAAAACGCCAGTCTGCCCGTCGTTTCAGAGCGCGTCAAAGCGCTGCCCATGCCCGCCTTGGCGGGTGCGATGTCGTGGCGCAATCAATTGCTGTGGGAGCAGGTGGCGCTTGGCCGCGCGGTCAGGGGAGCGCGGCCTGATTTGCTGCACACGCCCTATCTTGGCGGTCTGGTCGGGGCGGGCTGTCCGCAGGTCATCAGCGTTCTCGACGTGATTCCGTACCGGCTGCCGGGTTATCGTCCGACAAAGCCTGCGGCTCGCGCCTACTACATCATTCAAGCCGCGCTGGTTCGTCGCGCGAAAGCCCTGATTACGATTTCCGAATTCGCCCGCCGCGAACTCATGGCCGCGCTGCACGTTCCCGCCGCGCGCATCACCGTTACGCACCTGGCGGCGGACCCGATGTTTCGCGTCCTGACGGAACGCGGGCCAATCACGCAGGCTCGTGAGCAATACGGCCTGCCGGAGCGCTATCTGCTGTATGTCGGCGGGACGGACGACCGCAAAAATCTGGCGGTTCTGGCCGAAGGTTACGCCCGCCTCGACGACATGACGCGGAAGGATTCCGCCCTGATCGTCGTGGGGCGTCTGGACGCCAACCGTCCCGCGCACGCCCGTCTGCTGCGACTCATGGCGGATTCCAGCGTCATCGGGCGTGTCGTCAATATCGCCGAAGCGTCCGCGTCGGAGTTGGTCGCGCTGTACAATGGAGCGGCCGCATTTGTTTACCCGTCGCGGTACGAGGGGTTCGGCCTGCCGATTTTGGAAGCGATGGCCTGCGGCGTTCCGGTTGTGGCCGCCGACTCTTCCTCGCTGCCCGAAGTCGGGGGCGACGCCGCGCTGTATTTCAAGCCCGACGCGCCGGAGGAACTGGCCGAGCGCCTGCAAACGCTGCTGGCCGACACGGACTTGCGGGAGCGGTTGACAGCGCAGGGGCTGGCCCGCGCCGCGCAGTTCCAGTGGCGCGCAACCGCCGAACAAACCCTGCGCGTGTATGAGGCGGGAGCCGATGCTGCGGGCTGATGCGAAGGCAGCGACACACAAGCGCCAGAGAATATGAAAAAGGGCTGCCTTGCGACCGGCCCGGAAAAGTGATCGCCCTTGATGCCCGCCGTCACCAACGCCGAAATTTCCGAAAATAGCGACGCGCCGTTTTTGTCGGTCGTCGTCCCGGTCTATAACGGCGCGGCGTTTCTGCCGGGCTGCCTGGCCTCGATTGCCGCCGCCCTCGCGCAGTTAAGCCCCGCCGCCCGCGCCGATGTAGAAATCATCGTCTGCGACAAT
>JBBRNU010000474.1:0-4185 GCA_038230115.1 Chthonomonadales bacterium
AGAACCAGGCCGACGCCCCGATCTGCACGGAATGCGGGAGCTTGATGGTTCGCAACGGGGCGTGTTTCAAGTGCCTCAACTGCGGCTCGGTGTTCGGCTGTTCGTAGGGGCATTCGTTTCCTTCGGTTTCCGGCCTCGCCGACGGCAAAGGTGAAGCCGGGAATCGCAGCGATTAGCGTATCGGGGCCTTGCGCGGTCAGCGCGTGGTTAGGCGACTGGCGCAAAAAGTTTATTGCGCCAGTCGCCTCGACAAGCCCCAAAAGGGAAGCCCTGCGCTTTCGCGGGCTTCTGCAAAGGGCTGGCGAAAAACGGAAGCGGATTATTTTCAGGAGGAAGCGGCCATGCTGAAAATACTGGAAGTTCATGCGGCGTCCGGGGGGCGCGGCGAGTACGTGGCGCTGCAAAATCAGGGGCTGATGACCCTCAGCCTGCGCGGGTGGGCGCTCTGCACGGACGCCTATTTGAACGGCAGCGCAGCGCAAATTGTGAGCGAAATGTACATTTTTCGCGACGAAATTCCGCTCAAGCCCTACACCAGAGTCGTGCTGTTCACGGGGCGGGGCGAGGACGGCTGGGTTCCCACGATTGACGGCAAGCAGGCCTACTGCGCGTACTGGGGCCGCGACGAAGGCGTGTGGACGCGCAGCGACAACGTTCACGTCCTGCATCTGCTCGCCACCAAGCGGGTCGCGCCCGTCGCCGCCAACGCTCTGCCCGCCATGACCTGAAATTTCTCCTGCAATCCCTACGCCATGCAAATGCGCCGCTGTCATGCAGACAGCGGCGCGTTCTTTTTGCCTGAGATGCAGCGAACGGGAATAAATCCCCGTTCTGAAATGCACAGACCACCTGCGTGGCCTGCAATGCCGCTTCGCCAGTCTGTTTGCAGGCCGCGAAAGACCATAGGCCATTGCATCTTCAACCCGTGCAAGCCGAGGGCTTCCTTAGATACTCAGCCGGCGCAAGCGGAGGCGGCGGAGCGCTCTTCAGCCCGCGCAGGCGGGCTGTGCATTTCAGAACGGGGTTTCAATCCCGTTCGTCCGGCTGTACGTTTCAGAATGGGCATTTATTCTCATTTTCTGCCATCCTCAGCGTTCCTGCGCGAAATCGGGGGTGGATTCCACCTGATCCATAATTGTGGGCGTCTCGCCACGCTTCTGCTGGTCGCCCGCGCGTGTGCCGGGCGCGCCGCCGCTCATCTGCTCTTCGGCGGGCAGCAGACCCTCGTCTTCCATTGCAGTTCGCGCCGGGTCGTTTTCGGCAATCGTGGGCGTGGGAAAATCATTGTCGGCTACAATCGTCGGGTCTGGCCCCATTTTGCCCGACTCGATGGCAATATCTTTTCCGGCGTCCGCTCGACCGGCGACCGGCGCGTCAAGGGGCGGCATGTCGGGGTCGGGGGGCGCAAAACCAGGGTCGGTCACAATCGGCGTTATATCCATCGCGCTATCGCTCCTACGTCCTATGTGCATGACTCGCCTTACGCAGGCGGTATCCTGCGAAGGTCGGGCCTATGGAAAAACCTGTCCCGGCTGCCGTTCGCATTTTTTGCAATGACGGGCCAGCGGGCGAGCGTGTTCCGCGCGGTTTGGCCGGGAGGCGGCGCGGTTTGGTATGGAAAATTGTCAGGCGGAAAGGGAAACGGGCGTTTTTTCGTGCAGGGTCATCGCAAGGCCGTGCTTGGGGCGGAGGGTAATCGCGGGCTGGAGGACAATCTTTTGGTTCGGAACAAGCGCGCAGCGGAAACGGCGGGCCATCGTCGCCAGCAGCAGAACCGACTCCAGCATCGCGAAGGCGTTGCCGATGCAGACGCGCGGGCCGCCGCCAAAGGGAAAATAGGCGAAGCGCGGCAGGCGTTTTTGCAGGCCGTCGGCCCAGCGTTCCGGGCGGAAGGCTTCCGGGTCGTCGAAATACTGCGGGTCGCGATGCGTAATCCAAGGCGGCATCAACACGCCGGAACCCGCCGGAATTTCATGCGGCCCAATTTGGCACGACTTGGCCGACAGCCGCCCCACGATCCAAGCGGGCGGGTACAGGCGCATCGTTTCCAGCACGACCCATTCCGTATATTCCAGATTGGCGCGGTCGGCAAGCGTCGGCGCGCGGTCGCCCAGAACGCGCGTCAATTCATCCGCAAGCCGGGCCTCAACGTCGGGATGCTGCGCGAGCAGATACCACGTCCAGGTCATTACCAGGGCCGTCGTTTCATGCCCGGCAAGAAACAGCGTCAGGGTTTCGTCCCGCAATTGCTGATCGGTCATCCGCGACCCGTCTTCCTCGTCCTGCGCGGCCAGCAGCAAGGATAGCAGGTCGCCCCGGTCGGTCGGATTGGCGCGGCGCTCGCGAATCAGGCGGTAAATCAGGCCGTCCAGCCGGGCGACGGAACGCTGCATCAGTCGGTTGGGAGCCGTTGGCAGCCACTCCGGGATAAAAACGGGGCTTCGCATTCGGCGCATCGCGGCCTCCTGCGCGCCGTGCAGGGCGTCGGCTACCATGTCGGCCTCTTCGCCCGCAATCGCGGCGTCGAACAGGGTCTTGACCGTGATTTCCATTGTCAGCCGCATCATGTCGGCGTGCAGGTCGCGCGTCTGACCGTCGCGCCAGTCCGCCAGCATTCGCTCGGTAAAGGCGACCATGATTTCGCCGTAGGCCGCGATCCGTTCGCGATGAAAGGCGGGTTGGGCCAGACGGCGCTGTCTGCGCCAGAAATCTCCCTCGCTCACCAGCAGGCCGTTGCCGAACAAGCGGCGGTTGTAGCGCAGGGCGCGGCCCTTGGTGAAGTTTTTGTAATCCGTGACGAGAACCTGCTCGATCAAATCGGGGTCGGAAATAAGGAAAATGCGCGTCGCGCCCAGCCGCAAGCGGACGAACCCGCCATACGTTCGGGCGCATTGCGTCAGGTAGCCCAGCGCGTCGCGGTTCAGTTCCGGCAATTGCCCCAGCAGGAAGTGACCGGGCGGCGCGGGGACTTTTTCGCCTATCGGGGCGCGCGTTTCCGTCGTCATCGCGCAGTCGGGGCTTCCACCGCCTCCGGCTGGCTGGCGGCTTCTTTCGCGGCGGCTTCCTGGGCGCGCAGTTCGCGAGCGGTCTGCTTCACGTCGTTCCAGGGAAAAGCGCGGGGCGTATCGCGCGGCGTGTTGGGCAAACCGAAGCCCAGAATATAGGCGCGGCGCGGAATGTCGGAGCGGTTCGGGCCGGTGTAATGCAGCGTGCGGTTGTTGTGCAGGGTCGCGCCGCCCGCAGGAAGCGGGCAGGCGATGGCCGCGTTCGTATCGGCCTCATCCACTTCCAAACCATGCACGCGCGGGTCGTGGTTGATGCTGTGATGCGGCAGGACTTCCATCTCGTGCGAACGCGGGACGAACTGCATACAGCCGTTTTCCAGCGTGGCGGGCTGGAGCGGAATCCACAGGCTGAACGAATTGTACTGCATGGACGGGTTCCAGTAGGCCTCGTCCTGATGCCAGGGCGTGGCCGCCCCGACGCGCGCCGGTTTGAAAATAGCGTGTTCGCCCTGCGGCTGCGCGTCGGGGCCAAGCAGCTGCCGGGCGATGGCGAGAGCGTTGACGCGAAACAGGCCGTTTTTCAGTTCGGGCGCGTATTTGGCGGGGTTCAGAATCTGTGGCAGCGTCGCCGGCGCATTGTCATCATCGGTTCCGCCCAAATCGAACTGGTTGCCCTCCTCGCGTCCGGCCCGGCTCTCGAACAGGCGGTCGTAAATGGCGCGCAGCCAGGCCACCTCTTCCGGCGTGGTGATGGCCTCAAGAGTGAGATACCCCTCGCGATGATAGAAGGCGATTTGTTCGGGCGTGAGCGAAACGGTGGGCTGAATTTCCGACATGCGTATCTTCTCCTGTAAAGGCGCGGCAGGCGACAATAAAAAGTGTGAAAACGAGAAACTGAGAAAAGGCGGTACGGGAAATCGATTCGGAACGAGGAGGCGTCGGCGAATCACGACGATGGCGACGGCAAGCCAATAGGCAAACAGCCGGGACGCGCTGAACGCGAACCCGGCTGTTACACGAAAATAGGGGCGACTTGCGGGATTTGAACCCGCGACCTCCTGCTCCACAAACAGGCGCTCTAACCAACTGAGCTAAAATCGCCATGACCCGCGCCCATATCCATCACGTCAACCGCCTGCGCCCTGTTTCCAGAACGCCCGGCTGCGCGCCAGTGCGCCCG
>JBBRNU010000475.1:0-4181 GCA_038230115.1 Chthonomonadales bacterium
GGTGGGGGCCGCGCGGCTGGCCGCTCAGGACAGCGGAAGCGGATGGCTCGACGGCGACCACTTTGAATTCCGGTCTGCGCGCCTTGATGACCTCGCCCACGCCGGTAATCGTTCCTCCCGTGCCGACGCCCGCCACCAGATAATCCACCTTGCCGTCGGTATCGCGCCAGATTTCTTCCGCCGTCGTTCGGCGATGGATTTCGGGATTGGCCGGGTTGTTGAACTGCTGCGGGATGTAATATTTCCCCGGTTCGGCGGCGGCGATGTCTTCGGCTTTGCGGATCGCGCCGGGCATTCCTTCCGGGCCGGGCGTCAAAATCAACTCGGCTCCCAGCGCGCGGAGAAGGGCGCGGCGCTCCTGCGACATAGTTTCGGGCATCAGCAGCTTGCATTTATAGCCCAAAGCGGCGCAGGCGAAGGCCAGGCCGATACCCGTGTTGCCGCTGGTCGGCTCCAGAACAATCTTGTCGCGCGTGAGTTCGCCGCTGCGCTCAGCGGCCTCGATCATGGCGACGCCGATGCGGTCTTTCACGCTCGACAGGGGGTTGAAATATTCCAGTTTACAGACGACTTCGGCCTTCGCGCCGTCCGTGACGCGGTTGAGGCGAACCAGGGGCGTGTTGCCGATCAATTCCGTGACGTTGTTTGCGATTTTCATGGGTTTCCTTTGGCCGTTCGTCGGCGCGGGCCGATTGTCCGGCAGGATGCGAACAAAATACAGTTTAGATGTCCGGCATGATACTCAGCGACTCGTCGAGCGAAGATTTGCGCTGCGCGAGGTCGGCGAGCGTCACGGCGTCGAGCTGTCGGGCGAGATTGGCCTCTACCTTTTCCTCGAAATCGCGGACGACCCAGGAGACGCCCGGCGCGTGAACGTCGGCGATTTCTTCCTCGCTGTGGCTGGAAAAGAGCCGGTCGCTTCGCAGCAGGGCGCGCACCACGTCGCCCACGCTGATGCGGTCGGGCGTGCGCGCGAGATTGTACCCGCCGCCCGCGCCGCGCACGCTGCGAACAATGCCCGCGCTTTTGAGAGCGGCCAGAATCTGGTCGAGATAGGGGCCGGGAATGCCCTGTCGGGTGGCGATTTCCCGGCTCTGGCAGGAAGCGGCGGACGACTGCATCGCCAGATCAACCGCCGCGCACAGCGCGTAACGCAATTTGGAGTTGAAGAAACTCATGGATAGTGACGCTGACCTCACGCGCGCAAAGTTCGCGAAGAAATGGCAAGGGAAAGTAAATTTCGCGCCATCGCCCGCTCGCTTACTCGGAGCGGCGCAACAATGTGCGAAACGTATAGTTGACTAAATCAGTATACTTTATAAACATTGGTGTTGCAATCGGGGACGTGCGAAAAAGCGTCACCCGAAAAAAACCGGATAGCCCTGCACGGCATCGCCCGACCACGCCCCGATCAGTCCCCAGAAGATACCGGCGGTCGCGAAATGACCCAGCGCCAGTCCCAGGAAAAAGGGAACCGAGGCGCGGTAAAACTGCCGCCCGCCCCAGCGCAGCGCGAGCGATTTCAGCAGCCAGACGATGAAAAAGGAACTCCAGATCAGGCTGCCATAACTGCACGTCATCGCGTAGCCCAGCGGATGGAACGCGAACCCGGCGAAGCGCAGGCGGCATAGCCAGAGCAGAAAAACGATGCAGCCGCCCGCGAACATTGCGCCGATGCGCGGCGGATCGGGACGCTGCGGCGTGACCGTATATTTCGCTGCCGCCGCGTATTCCGGGCCGGCGATCCAGCTGCCCCAGATGCCGCCGCGTAATTGCTGTGCGCCATACTGGTAGTAGGGCGTCAGGTGGTTGAACCAGCCGACTGCGACGCCGACGCCGACGGCCAGAACCAGGGCGAGCGCGACGCGCGGCGCAGAAAGGCGCAGGCGGCGCGTGATTTCCATTGCCTCGACTTGATAGCCGGTCAGCGCGGGAAAATAACCGCGCGCCAGAAATGTGAACAAAGCCCAGACCGGCAGCGTGGCCTTGCCGCTGGCGAGAAAGGGCTGCGACCCGAAAAGATAGAGCAGGGCGTTTTTTTGCATATAGAACGGGAACAGCCAGATCAGCGGAACGCCGGTTTCCGCGCGCAGGCGTCCGTAAACCAGCGCGACCGCAAACACGAGCGCTAAATAGAGCAGGGCCACCCAACCCGCCATGCCCGCCAGAACGAGAAACGCCCACAATGCGGCGAACCCGGCGAGCAAGCCGCCGATCATGCGCCGCGCGACCTTGCCGTCCTCCAATCCCCCGGACGGTTCGCCCGAAGGATTCGCCTTTCCCCGCCACGCATTTCGCAAATGCCGCCGCGACAGCCAGAGCAGGAGAACGGCGAGCGTGAGATACGCGCCGATGCCCTGTTCTTTTTCGTAGGGCATCAGGCCCGACGTGACCCCGCGACCGGCGGCGTAAACGGAGGACAATTTCAGGACAGCATACGAGACCCAGACCGTCAGGCTGATTTCCGTCGAGACCAGATAGCCCAGGCCAATCAATTCCGGGCGCAGGTGAAACACGAGCGGCTTGATGGCGTCCCAGGGCGGCGCGGCGAAAAATTCGTCAATCGGAAACGATTTGCCGAATGAAAAAAACGCCGGGTTGAAAGCGTGGGCGATGTTGATGAGGTTGTAGCAGGCCGCCGCGCTGAACCCGGCCCACATCAAGGGGCTGCGAAAGAACCGGCCCTGCCCGTTGTCGCCGCCCGTCAGTTCCAGGGGCAGGGCGACGAGCGGGAAAGCGAGCCGCTCGTCTTCGGCCCAGGCGCGATAGAAGAGGGCCATGAGACAGTAGAGCGCGATCCAGAGCGTGAGAAAAAAGGCGAGCCAGACCAATCCGGGCGGTATCCAAACCCGCCAGGGAACCTGTCCGTCGGGAGCGCGCTCGTATAATTGGCGGAGGACTTCGGGGTCGTGCGGCGCGAGCCAGCGGGGAAGATAAGGCCGGGAATTGGGAATGCCGTCTTCCTTGAAGTAGAACGGCGTGGTTAGCAGAGCGAACAAAAACTGCGTGACGCCCACGCCCATGACCGCGCTGCTGACGCAAACGAACAGGAAAATCACGATCATTTCGCCCCGCGCGAGGGGCCGAAAACGTCCCCAGCGGCGGAGCAAGGCGTTCAGCGGCAGGAGCAGAATCAGCGCGGCCAGACCGGGGATTGCGGGAACGCTTTCGGTAATCTGCGTGGACAGCACGAGGATTTCGGCCTGCCGCATCCACAGCCCGGCCAGCAGCGTCAGGACGAGAGCAATCCCAAGCGAACGCCAGGTCAGGCCGGGCGAGGGAAGGGGTGGCGGCGACGGTTGGGTTGGGGGATTGTCAGGGCTGATGGCGGTTCACCGTCCGGCGAAATTCAATTCGTGCGCGGGCAAAATCTGCTCGCCTGCCTGAGGACGCGCTTTATTTGCCCTGCGCTTTGGCCTCGTCCCAGAGCGCGTCCATTTCCGCGAGCGACAGGTCGGTCAGAGCGCGGTTTTGTTCTTTGGCCCTTGCTTCCATGTGGCGAAAGCGGTTGGCGAAGCGCGTCAGCATGGCGCGCAGGGCGTCTTCCGGGTCAATCTTCTGCCAGCGGGCCACCTGCACAATGGTGAACAGCAAGTCACCCAATTCCGCAGCAATCCGTTCGCGGGCGACCGTCGGCGCGGCGAGTTCAGCGCGCAATTCGGCGATTTCCTCGTCGAGTTTCGCCAGCACGTCGGCAAAATCGCCCCATTCAAACCCGACTTTCACCGCCCGCTTGCTGATTTCCATCGCCTGCATCAGCGCGGGCAGCCCTTGCGGCACGCCGTCGAGAGCGGACGCGCGCCAGTTCGGGGCTTGCTCGCTTTTTTCGGCCCGCTTGATGCGCTCCCAGTTCCGCAATACCTCGTCGCTGTCGGCCACTTCTACCGCGCCGAAAACGTGGGGATGGCGGCGCACCAGTTTTTCCACGATGCCCGCCGCCACGTCGTCCATCGTGAACATGCCCTCTTCGGAAGCCAGCTGCGCGTGAAAGACGACTTGAAGCAGCACGTCGCCCAGTTCCTCGCACAACAAATCGGCGTCGTTCAAATCAATCGCTTCAATCGCCTCATACGTCTCTTCGATGAAATATTTTTTCAGGGTCGCGTGAGACTGCTCGCGATCCCAGGGGCAGCCGTCGGGGGCGCGCAGGCGGGCCATGACCCCAACGAGGGCGTCGAAAC
>JBBRNU010000476.1:0-4174 GCA_038230115.1 Chthonomonadales bacterium
AATCCCGCTTGAAGTTTCCAACCTTTCGCCTGCCGCTCGCCCTGGCCGCGCTCGCGATCAGCGCCCTCGCCGTCCGGCCCGCTCCAGCGCAGACTTACCGCAACCTCGTCAATACGCGATTCCGAACCGTCAGCAACGGCCCGCAATCCGCCTTCATCGTGGACGTGGCCGATCCCGGTGACACGCGCGCCGTGCGGGATGCTGTCGCGCAAAGCGTCGGCGCGCGAACCAGGGCGACCGCTTCCGATCTGGAACGCGAACTCGCTTTTCTGCGGCAGCGGCGGCGCATCCAGCCCGATGACCGCGTGGGGTTCGCCGACGCCGTGATCATCCGCCACAACGGTCGCCTGGCCCTGCCCGCCAACGCCGGACAGCAGACGCGCGGCGAAAACGAAATTACCTTCACCATCAAAACCGACGGCGTGGAAGGGTTCACCGACCCGGTCCGCGCGCAGCAGCTCAACGGCATCGTCAACACGCTCTACAAAGAGTTTCGCGGCGCTCCCGGCGCTCCGGGCGTCCTGGGCGCCCCCGGCTGGAGCGGCAACGTCACGATCTTGAATAAAGACCCGAACGTAGACAAGGTGTCCGGCACGCTTGGCGCGCTCCTGGTGCTGAACGGCAGCAGCGTGGAAATCTGGATGCCCAGCTTCACAACCTTCAAGGACAACTTTTTGGGGCTGGCGCAGTCTATGGCGCAGGCGTTTCATGGCCCGCTTCGCATCGCCTACGACGCTTACGAGCTTGGCATGTCGCGCGCCGCCGCCCTCGTCGCCATTCGCGATCTGACCGGCGCGGGCGTCATCAACACGACCGCCGATAACGTCGTCGAGCCGACCGTCTTTTTCTACACGCCTGATTACGACCTGCTCAACCAGCCCGCATTGGGCAACAGCACGTTCACCAAAGGCATCTCGAAAAACGACGAACTGCTCAGTCAAAACCAGAACTTCCAGAGTCTGGGCGGAATGCTCGTGCCGCGTCTGCAAATGTCGGCTACCGCCTGGCTCAAGTGCTACATCGAAAATCCCAATTTCTTCCGGGCCTTTAACGGCGCCTACTACGCGGCGTTTGCCGTGAACGCCAACGTCGCCAACGACACGAACCAGTTGCGCGCGTTCGCCAAAGCCGCCGTGCCGCAGGTCGAATTGCAGGACTTCGACTCCTGGTACGAGCGGCAGTACGTCCTGGACACGAGCGTGACGCCCGGCACGAAAGTCTACGCTTACACGACCGCGACGTTTCCTTCCACCGCCTCCAGCGCGGATAGCGGCGCGGCGATTTTCCTCATTTACTACCGCACCCTGACCAATCCCGCCGGGGACGAAGCCTACCTTAGCGGAACCTCCAACGTCATCTATTGGGACTACACGTTCCAAAACCGTCTGACCCTGCCCTCGTTCGAGAAGGTGACCATTCAAAACGGCTTCGGAACCGTCGCGCCCTACTTCACCAACATCGGGGGCAATCCCGCCGACAAAATGCGCGTGACGATGGATTTCCCGGTCGGTAAAGAATACACGCGCGTCGTTTTTCCTGCCGGACAAACGGGCCGCGAAGACCTGCCCAACGACTTTTCCGGCGCGTTCGTCGGGGCGGATTCGGGCAAGCTCGACGTGACTTTCGAGGGCGGCGGCGCGTTCAGCGCGATCACGGTCACGCAGGGCGAATTCGGCGCGCTCGGCACGCCCGGCGTGGTTCCCAAAGGTTTCAGCCGCACCCGCCTGACGTTCACGCCGGATGGCGGCGCTCCGGTCGCGTACCAGCGCAACACGGCCTTCAACAACACGTTCGGCCTCGCCCCGATTTTCCAGTTCGTTTCGGCGGGAACCAGCCTGAACGACACCCTGACGGTCGCGCACACCTTCCCGGCTGGCCCGCAGATGATCGCGATCCCGCTCAAGCCCATTTCGGGCGACTTGGCGCGCGCCCTGGGCGTTGATCCCGGCAGCGCCCTCCTCGCGCAGTATCGGCAGGACACGACGGGCGGCGCGGACAACTATCTGCGCTATCCCTCCCTCCCCGCCTATCAGCCCGGCTACGCGCTCTGGAGCAATTTTGCGACCAACGTCAACGCCAGCGTCCGGGGGCAGCGAACCGACATCCAGAAAGACGTCAGCGTCGGTCTGCTGTTCGGCTGGAACCAGATCGGCTCGCCTTATGACGCGCCTTTGAATATCGGCACGGCCACGACGTCCGACCTGACGGTGCAGTACCTGGGCGGCGACCCGGTTCCCCTGCTGCAGGCCGTCACGAACGGCTGGGTCGCCAGCGGCGTCTTCGGGTATGCGTCGGCCACGAACAGCTACTTTGACCTCGCGCAGCCCCCGGCCAGCGTGCCGCTCAACACGCTGCAATCCTGGCAGGGCTACTGGGTTCGCGTTCTCGTGGAAGAGGGCATCACGCTCACCTACAGCAACCCGAACAACCGCTCGGCGCGGCTGACCGGGCGCTCGCGCGCCCAAAGCCCCGCCCCGCCCGCCCGCGAACCCGGCGCGTGGCGGCTGCCGCTCACGATTACGGACGCGACCGGCGGGGCTGTCAGCGCCACCCTGGGGCAGTCGGCGCGCGGGGCTGAAACCTACACCCCGTCGCTCGACGCCGCCGAGCCGCCGCCGTTTACGCGCGCTCCAGCCCTGAGCGTGCGCTTCCCCCATGCCGATTGGGACGGCGGCACGACGCGCGCCCCGGTCTCGTTTCTTTCCGACATTCGCCGCAGCAACGCCCGGTCGGAGTGGAACGTCGTCGTCAGCGCGCCCACCCCGGAGCAGACGTATACGCTTTCGTGGCGCGACATGGCTCTGCTGCCGCGCAATCTGCGCCTGACGCTCGTGGACGGCGCAACCGGAACCCGCGCCCTGATGAACCACAATTCGAGCTACGCCTTCCGCACCGCGAAGGGCGAAACCACGCGCAGTTTCCAGATCATCGCCGAGCCGCATTCGCCCAGCCGCCTGCAAATCAGCAACGTGTCGGCGATTGTTCCCCTCGCGCGCGGCGGACGCGCCGTCAGTTCTGTCACCATCGGGTTCGAGCTGTCCGGCGCGGCGGAAACCAACGTCGAGATTCGGACGGGCGGACGTCTCGTCCGGCGGCTGACGAGCGGGCGCGCGGCGTCCGTCGGCGTCAATCAATTGCTGTGGGACACGCGCGACGATCAGGGGCGGGCCATTTCGAGCGGCGTGTACACCGTGCAAATTACGGCGCGCACGGCGGAAGGCGAGCAAACCCGCGTCATCACGCCGCTCATCCTGACGCGCTAACGCCGCGCTTTTCTTGAACGCAGGCTGCGGCGAGAGAACGGGGCGAACGGGAATGAATCCCCGTTCTGAAATGCGAAGCCCTCCTTCGAGGGCTTAAATGCCAAAGGCCAGAGCGCGTATGCAGCAAGCGAAATCAGACGAGGCAGAGCGCGTCTTTAGCCAGCGCAGACGAGTGCAGAGCGCGCATTTAAGCCCGCGCAGGCGGGCTGTGCATTTCAGAACGGGGTTTCAATCCCGTTCGCCGCATTTCAGAACGGGGTTTCAATCCCGGTCTTCCCGTCCAGGCGTTACGGGGCAATCTGGATTGGGCCGAACGTTGTAAACCCGCGCCGGCTTTGACGCGGTTAAACATGGAGAACAAACCGAATGCAATTTGACATAACCGAACGGGCGCGGTTCTGGATGCCGCGCGCCCCGTCCCTGCTTCTACTGGCGGGACTGGCGTTTGCGCTGACCGGGTGCGGCGGGGGCGGCGGCGGGGGCGGCGCGACGCGCGTCATCGTCGCGGGCCACATCCTGCGCGCCGAAAACAACGTGGCCCCCAATCCCGCCGCGACCGTCAGTCTGGGCGGGGTCAGCGCCGTCACCGACGCGAATGGCGCGTTTTCCCTGCCCAGCGTCGCTTCGGACGCCACGACGCTGACCGCCGCCGCGACGGGCGCGCAGACGCTTACCACGACCGTCGCGCTCGACAGCGCCAAGCCGACCAACGACCTGGGCAACCTCTTCCTGTCCGACACCGGCTACAACGCCATTGCGACCGGGCGGATTGTCACGACCGTCAACAGCCAGTCGCAGCCGGTCGGCGCGGCGACGGTCACGATTGCGGGCGTTTCGGCCAAGACCGATACCAGCGGCAAGTTCACGCTTTCCGGCCTGCCGGTAGGCTTGGGCGGCGGAACCGATGTCGT
>JBBRNU010000477.1:0-4165 GCA_038230115.1 Chthonomonadales bacterium
GCCCCGCGTCACGAGCGGCACGGAAAGCATGGACTCGTACTCGCCTTCGAGCATTTCGGGATAATACTTGAACCGGTGGTCTTTCCAGGCCTCTTTGCTGACCGCAACCGGCTTGCGCTCCCGCGCCACCCAGCCCGTAATGCCCTCGCCCAGTTTCAGGCGGATTTTACCGACCATGCCCGCGAAACTCTCGTCGGCGGCGCGCAGGACAAGCTCTTCTTTGGCGTGGTCGAAAAGATAGACCTGACACGAGTCCGTTCCGGTGATCTGCACGGCGATGTCGGCGGTCACCTTGAGCATCTCTTCCAGGTTGAAGGCCGACCCGGTCGCTTCCCCGACGCGGCGCAGGGCTTCGGCCTCGCCGCGCTTCTCTTCGACTTCGCCGCGCAGACTTTCGATGAGAACGGTCGCCTCGCGCAGCTGCCGGTCGCGGTAGTCGAGTTCCTGCTGGAGCAGGGCGACGTCGGGATCGTCGCTGCGGCGAAGCGCGGCGAAGAGGCGGCGGGTGCGCCAGGGCGTGCGAACGCGGGTAAATCGGTCTTTCATAATAGGAACCCGGATCACAAAATCACACGTTGTGGGCGATGATGATGGCTTCGGCAATTTCACGCATGGACTTGCGCGTGTTCATGCTTTGCACTTGAATGCGCCGGAACGCTTCCTGTTCTTTCAAACCGTATTGATCCATCAGAATGCCTTTGGCGCGGTCTACGGACTTGCGGGTTTCCAGTTTGTCTTCCATGTCGGCGGCCTGTTCCTCGATGCGGGAGAAGGCTTCCCAACGGGCGACGGCGACTTCGATCTGGGGCATCAGGTCGGACGATTTGAAGGGCTTGACAAGATAGGAATAGACGCCCGCCTCGGTCGCGCGGTTCACCAGATCAATCTGGCTGTACGCGGTGCAAAGCAGAACCGGCGCGATTTTTTCGTCGGTGATGATTTTGGCCGCGTCAATGCCGTCCATTTCGGGCATTTTGATGTCCAGAATCACTACGTCGGGCTTCAGATTGCGGGCGGCTTCGACGGCCTTGACGCCATCGCCCGCTTCGCCCACGACATCGTAACCACAATCTTCGAGCATCTTTTTCAGGTCGAGACGAATGATCGGCTCGTCGTCGGCAATGACAATGCGGAGTGTCTTCTCGCTCATAGGTTTCCTCTTGGTATCCAGTCCTGCTGGTATCCAGATAATGCGGCTGCGGTTGGGCCGGACGCGGCGCGGCGGGTGGCGGCGCGCGGGGTTTCGGGCCGTCCGGGTCGGGCGGACGCGACGGGGGAGCGAAAGCGCGGCGGGCGCGAAAAAGGGCGAAAGAACGGCGGCCTGTTCGGGTCGGCGCGAAACGGGTCCGAAAAGGACGGAGCGCGTGAACAGGCGGAGTCGCAAGGGAAGGCGGAAGCCGGGGACGGGGCGCGCGGCGGCGAGAACAGGGCCGTTGGGAGATAACGGCGGCCTCGTCGTTGATGCCGCGCGAATTGGTTGATTGGCTGCAGAAAAGCGTCGGGTTCAGGGTTCGGAGGCAGGCGAACTTGACGCTTGCACCGGGCTATTATATAATAAAACTCCCGGATTTGTCAAAGAGTCCGGCGGATTCACATTGCGTTGGCGACTCGCCGGACGATAATCAGGCTTTTCACACAATCCGCATCGTCGCGACCGTCATTGTTCGCCGCCTGTCCGAATGGCTAGGCGACATGATTTCCCGTTACGGGGTACAGTCGGGCGCATACAGACCGACACGCCAGGACTGGACCGGGGAAAACCTCTTGAAGACCCTCGCGAAAGCCTGTTCAGCGCCTCGGCGAATGTAAATCCCCTGTTTGACAGAACCCGGCGTTGGTCGCCAGCGCGGAGAACGAGAAAAAAACATGGAACACGCATTCGGGCTGGAAATCCCCCGCACCCTTGAAGACGCCTGCGATCCGGGGCGCATGGCGCTGCTGGTCTACGATATGCAGGTTGGCGTCCTGAGCCAAATCAAGGACGGCGACGAGATCACCGCGCGGGTCGTCCAGGTCTTGCAGGCGGCGCGCGAAGCGGGCGTGCGGGTTTTCTTCTCGCGTCACATGTCGCTGCCCAAAGAACTCATGGGCGTCTTTCAATTGCGGATGGCGATGGCTTGGCAGCGGGCCGAGTCGGTCGAGCAGGTCAATCCCTGGTTCCTGCGCGATTCGCCGCCCTTTCAACTCGCGCCCGAAGTCGCGCCGTTGGCAAGCGAGGCGGTCTTCGACAAAATCACAATGTCCGCTTTCGAGGGAACCCTGCTCGGCATCGCGCTGCGCGACTGCGGCGTCAACACGCTCGCCATTGTGGGGGTGGCGCTGGAAATCGGCATTGAACCGACCGCGCGCCACGCCGCCGACCTGGGCTACATTCCCATCCTCGTGACCGACGCCTGCGGCGCGGGCCATGCGGAAGCGGCGCAGCGTTCTCTCGCCAGCCTCGCATTCACCGGAGACGCTTTGCTGACAAACATCGAAACACTATGCAGCCTTCTTCAGCGCAAGGCCCAAAACGGATGAATTTCCCCCGCCCGCCAGAGGACGGGGCTTCCTCGCCGCCACCTATAAGAATGCAAAAAACGTACCGCCGGGATGCGCGGATTGCGCTGGGCATCGCGGGTTTGTATTTGCTGTTCTGGCAGGTTTCGCTGCGAATTCCCTCCGGTCACATCGCCATCGTCATGACGACGACGCTGCTGTCGCTCCTGCTCGTCTTGGCGTTCACGGCGAGCGTGGCCCGCGCCCTGGTTCCGCCCCGAACGCTGGCGGCGAATTTGCTGGTCGTGGTTCCGCTCGCGCTGCCGTCCGTGCTGATCCCGATCCTGGGCGCGCGGTTTCCCCTGTGGGCTGGCTGGAAGGCCATCGGGCCATTTTACGTCACTTACACCGGGTTGTTTCGCGCGGTTCCGGGCCTGCATGGATTATTGCTGATCTGGCTGGCGGCGGCGATAGGCGTGTGGCTGTCGCGGCTCGTGCGCGAGTTGAAGATTCTGCTGCCGATTGCGGTTGTGCTGGCGGTTGTGGATTTGTATGTCGTGTTCGGGGGCGGTCTGGTGACGCAGGCGCAGGCGGGCGGACACGCGGCGCAGCAGGCGATGGCGGCCCTGACCGTAAGTCTGCCCACAACGCATCCGCGAGGCGGGGCCGCGCCGATGCAGTTGGCGGTGGGGTTCGCGGACTTTCTGTTTATCGCCCTGTTCTTCGCCTGTTTCGCGCGCTTCGGCATTCCGGCCCGGCGCACGTTCGGGGTTTTATGCGGCGTGTTGGCCGGGTATATGCTGCTGGTAGGGAGCCTGAGTCTGGCGCTGCCCGCCCTGGTTCCGATTGCCCTTGTCGTGATCGGCATGAACCTGCCCCATTTCCGCTACACGCGCAGCGAGGCGTTCGCGCTCTTGTACGCCGGGCTGATTGTGGCGGTCGTAGCGGGCGGATTTTACTTCTTCGGGCGCGGCGGTCGGTAGGGAAATCAACAGGTTCGCTTATCGCTTCCGGTCTTAATCCCGCTTGTAAGCCGTTGCGCGGGCCAATGTTTCGGGAGTGAAGGGCGGAAGCGTTTCGTACCCTTCGGCAAACGCTTCGTAAAAAGCGTAGCGCTCTTCCTGCGTCAGCGGACGGGTTCGAGCGTACTCTAGCGCATCTGCGCCTTGCCCTTGAGCGTTTTTCCGCAAATAGGTTTCCTGGCGTGGCATCGAATGAAGCGCAATCGTCATAGGCGCTGCCTTGCTTCTTGTTCCGAATGACTTTACTATAGCCGCCCGGCGGCCTGACGTCAAGGAATTGTTTACGTTCGGTCTCCCGTTCGTGATAGCGATATTTGAAGGTTTGAAACCGATCATTCTTGAATAGGGTACTCTAAGCATACGGTTCATGGCATAAATCTTGCAAAGGCTGTCAAGGAAGGCTCTATTCATGGCGGGATGCCCGCATGAAGCTTATACAGCGAATATCCTGTTTGTACCTCAGGAAAGTGAGAGGTTGATGCAATCGCAACGTTATCCAAAAGCGCCCATTACGGAAGCAGTGATAGATTTGCGTGTTGTATCCACTGAAGGAATGAACTCGGAGCGGTTGCTTGGTATCCACGATCTTGTTCGGAACGAATATCCCAAATGGGACGAAATGTACACCGGCTTTTTTCGCCTGGACGCAACGACTAAACCTCCCA
>JBBRNU010000478.1:0-4150 GCA_038230115.1 Chthonomonadales bacterium
TCGGCGGGATGATCGGTCGTCAGGGTCTTGGTCTGGCTTTCGGCGGGGTGCGCGCCGTAGCGCACAGTGACCGTGACCGGCTCGCCTAAAGGAACGTTCTCGAACAGGGCCACGCCGCCGTTGGCGGGCGTCAGCAGAACGCTGCGATTATAACTTTTACTCTGGCTGGTCAGGGCGACCGACGCCCCGACAACGCCCTTGCCCTTCGTCTGCACCGGCACGCTGACCGACTGGACGAACTTGAAGCCGCTCTCGGTCAATTCGGTCACGCCGGTCGTGGCGATGGGCAGGCGGGCCAGGTTGCCGCGCCCGGTGTCAATGATTTCCAGCTGCGCGTCGGCGGGTTTCAGGCCTGCAGGCAGGGGCAGGACAGCCAGATTGTCCGCGCCGGTCGCCGTCAGGGGAACCGGAGCCTGCGACGAGTCCGCTTTCGTGACGAAGCGGTACAGAAATTCGCCGGGCAGACTCTTCTTCAGCGACATCGTGACTGGAGCGGCCAAATTTTGCCTGCCGGTCGCCGGAGGCGCGGACGTAGTTGGAGACGCGGGCGTGTTCGATTTCGATGTTGATGACGAGGCCGCATTCGAATTTGCGCCTCCTGTCGCGCCCGAAGGCGTTTGGGAAGACGCGGCGGGGGGCGCGCTGCGGGATACGCCGGCAGGCGTCTTATCCTGCGCCCCGACCACGCCGCCGGTTCCAGTTCCCATCGCAAGGGCCATCAGCGCGGCGCGACCGATCAGCGCAATTTCCCCTGCCTGCGTCCTGCGAAAAATCATGCTGCTTCCTCTTCTTCCCGCGCTTCCGACGCTTGCAGTCGCGCCAGGGCGCGCGGCAGACGCTCGATGACATCCGTCGCCACGATGCCGACCGGCCCCAAATCCTGCGCCGCCAGATCGCCCGCCAGTCCATGCGCGTACACGGCGAGCGCGCCTGCCTGCGCCGGGGCGAGCGTGCGGGCGCGATACTCGGCGTCCTCAGCGGCGTTTTTGCCCGGCGCGACGCCCTGCGACAAAATGCCGCCCAGAATGCCCGTGAGGGTATCGCCCATGCCCCCGGTCGCCATGCCGGGGTTGCCGGTCGTGTTGAAGGCGACGCGGCCCTCCGGGTCGGCGATCAGCGAATAACGCCCCTTCAAAATCACAACCGCGCGAAATCGGCGGGCCAGATCGAGCGCGGCCTGAATCCGGTTTGACTGCACCTCCGCGACGGAAGTTCCCAGCAGGCGGGCGGCCTCTCCGGGATGCGGCGTCAGCAGCAGAGGCGCGCGTGGATTATCGGCCCGCCGCTCGATGAGGTCGGGTTTCAGGGCCAGGGCGTTCAGGCCATCGGCGTCCAGAACCAGCGGGCGGGCGATCTCGGCAATCACGCGCTGCACGACTGCGACGGCTGCGGGCGAAGTGGTCAGGCCCGGCCCCACGCATAGCACGGTCGCTTTTTCGGCGAATTCGGCGATGGCGTCGAAACTCGCTTCGGCCAGCGCGCCGTCCTCGTCGGCCAGCGGCAGCGTCATCTGCTCGTCCAGCTTCGCCGCCACGCTCGGCTGCGCGCTGGCGGGCATCAGCAGCGTGACCAACCCGGCGCCGGCGCGCTGACAGGCCCGCGCCACCAGACACGGAGCGCCCGCCATGCCGCGCGATCCGGCGACAATCGCGACATGACCGTAGTCGCCCTTGTTCGATTCGGCCTGACGCGGCTTCAAGCCATTCGCGCGGAACTCGCCCGGCGTCAGCAGACGGTAGGGCGTTTCGGCTTCGAGCAGCCGCCAGTCGAACCCGATGTCGGCGATATGGAGTTTCCCGACGTGTTCCGCGCCGGGAAACAAGAGCAGTCCTAATTTGGGATACGCAAACGTGACGGTATGTGTCGCCCGAACCGCCGCGCCCGGCGTCGCGCCCGTATCGGCGTTGACGCCCGACGGAATGTCTACGGCAATGACCGGCGCGTTGGCAGCATTGATCACGTCAATGGCCTCGCGGCACGGCTCGCGCGGCGCGTCTTTTACGCCGGTTCCGAGCAGGGCGTCCACTATAAGCGTCGGGCTGCCATCGCGCCCCGTCAGCCCCCATGATTCGCGCGAATAGGGCATACAGGCGAGCGTTTTGCGGGCGATCTCGTACTGCACGCGCGCGTCATGCGGCAGGGCGTCGGGCGACCCCAGCGTCAGCGCCGCGACGTTCGCGCCCGCCAGATGCAGATAGCGCGCGATGACGAACCCGTCGCCGCCATTGTTGCCGCTGCCGCAAAAGACCGCGATGCGCCGGGCGCGCACCGACCCGTATTCGCGCAGGATGGTTTCCACGACCGCGCGTCCGGCGTTTTCCATCAGCGTGACGCCGGGAATGCCGAACTCGCCGGTGGCCCGCCAATCCAATACCCGTATCAATTCCGTCGTGACCACTTTCATAGCGCTAACTTCCGCGTTTTTGGGCAATTTCCTGCACGAATTCCGGTTTTGGCCCGATGCGATACCGCAAATAAATTTCGTCGCCATCATGATACAGCGAAAGCAGGGAGAGGGGCAGGAACGCGCCGGAGGGAAACCCCTTCCCGTCCACGACCGTCGGCAGGTGCGCGCCGCCCTTGATTTTGGGCGCGAGAGTCAGGAAAAACTCGTCCGCCAGCCCGTTTTGCAGGAGCGCGTCGTTCAGCGCCGCCCCGCCCTCGCACAGCAGATACCGAATGCCCAGCTCCTGGCGCAGACGCTGCAACGCGCCCGCCAAATCCACCCCGCCCCGCCCGACTTGAATCACGCGCGCACAGGTTTTCAGAGTGGCGAGGGTCGCTTCCGGCAGGTCTTCCGGGGCTAAAATATACGCGCGGTCGGGCGCGTCCGTGAAGAAGCGGTTGTCGAGCGGAAGGTCGCCTTTGCGGGTCAGGACGAAGCGCGGCTTCTCCGGCGGGTAAATGACCTGACTGGCGCGCAGGGTCGCGCCGCCGATCAGGGCCGCGTCGCAGGTCTGCTGCAAGCGTCGAAACAAGCGTTGATCCGTCGGCCCGCCCACGCCTTTGGCTGGCCCGCCGACCTCGCCCAGAACGATTTTGCCGTCCATCGTCGAAACCATGTTGATGTACAGATACGGGCGGTCGTCGGGCGGGGGCGGCAGTTCCAGATGCGAATACAGCGCGTCCGGCGTTACATTATCCGGGGTCTGGTCGAGCAGGCGTTCGAGGGGCATAAGTTCGATTTCCTTCCCGCAAATTGCGCGAGAGTTGAAAGGCGGGGATGGGAACGGGAATGAAACCCCGTTCTGAAATGCATAGCCCGCCTGCGCGGGCTAAATGCGCGCTCACCCTCGCTTGCTTTCGCTGGCTGACCAGACGTTTTGGCTCGTCTGCATTCGCAATCTGGAAACCTCCTGGCGGCGCGGCATTGCAGGCCACGCAGGTGGTCTGTGCATTTCAGAACGGGGATTTATTCCCGTTCGCTGCATTTCAGAACGGGCATTCATTCCCGTTCTCCCCGTTCTCTGCCCCGCGGGGAATGTATGCGGCTCAGGGACGCTCTTTGGTGAAGAGAAACCGCGCGAAGAAATCGCGATGCGCGGCCACGACGCGATACGCCGCTTCCACAGCCCATACGAACGGCGGCAGCCTCAGCAGACGCGCCGCCAGCGTCCATCCGCCCCCGAACTGCGCGATCACGAACAGCGCGGCCCGCCCCCCGCGCAGAATGCGCCCGTCCTGCCTGACAACGTGAACGGCCTGCGCGCAGGCGGCATACAGCGCGGGCGTCATCGGCGGCGCGGGCGCGTCCTGATAGGCGATGGCGCGAAATCGGCCCCGCTTGTCGCGCTGCTTGACCCAGGCGGCGGTGCGGCGGCAAAACCCGCAGTCCCCGTCCCACAACAGCCAATGTCGGTCCTCCACCGGTCTTGCTCCCTGCCGCGACATTGGTTCGCCGCTTGCCGCTTTTGCTGTTCACACTGTTTACGCAGCGGGAAGAAACAAAGGCCCGAAAAGACAAAAAGCCCGTGTCAGCGGCGCTGCGCGGCAGGAACCGGCTCTCCATCTGCGAGCGAGTAAATATCCTGGCGCGAGTCCAGCAGTTCCTCAGCCCATTCGTTGGAAACGCCGTTCATCCAGGCTTAGCCCGCATCGGCTTCCTCCGGTTCTGGTATCAGGACAATAACCCGCAGTTTGCCGGATGGAA
>JBBRNU010000479.1:0-4129 GCA_038230115.1 Chthonomonadales bacterium
CGCCCGCTTAAACGGCTTGCCAGTTCGGTTAGCGGATGCTGGCAGACAACAGTTCAATCTCAAAGGTCGTAACCGGGCAAACGGCCTTTCAACAGTTGTAGAATAAATTCCTTCGCTCGGTAGCCTGCGGCTGTGTGTCCTTCGGACACGAGACGCAGGGCCAAACACGTTTACGGATTTGCGTGTCCGAAGGACACACGGCGGAACGCCACAAAGCGAAGAAATTCATTTCGTCGCTATGCTGAGAACTGACTCTGCGCGGCGGCTTAACCGTTCCCATTATACTCTATCACGCCGCAATGTTCAATTGGCCGTTTCCGGCGTTCGCGCTCCGGCGCAGGCAAGGGCTGCCACGCGGCGGACGGGCAGGCCAAGAGCCAGCGAAGCGGGCTGCAAAACAAAACGCCGCCCGTCAATCCAAAACCAGATTAAGCGGGCGGCGCGTTCGCGTTTCGGGCGCGCGTTTCAGGACTCGAAACGCTTCAACACCAGCGTAGCGTTGTGGCCGCCGAAGCCGAAAGAATTGGAAATGACGACCTTCACGTCGGCCTGACGGGCCTGGTTAGGCGTGTAATTGAGGTCGCATTCCGGGTCGGGCGTCTCGTAGTTGATGGTCGGGGCGATCACGCCGTCGCGGATCGTAAGCGCGCAGAAAATCGCCTCGACCGCGCCGGTCGCGCCCAGCAGGTGACCGGTCATGGACTTGGTCGAGCTGATCGCCACATCATACGCATATTCGCCGAAGACCGACTTGATCGCCGCCGTCTCGTTTTTGTCGTTCAGGCCCGTAGACGTGCCGTGCGCGTTGATGTAGTCTACGTCGGTCGGCTGCAATCCGGCGCTATCCAGGGCGGCTTTCATGCCGCGTCCCGCGCCCTCGCCTTCGGGAGACGGGGCTGTCATGTGGTAAGCGTCGCCCGACATCCCGTACCCGATCACTTCGGCCAGAATGTTCGCGCCTCGCGCCAGGGCCGAGTCCAGGGCTTCCAGCACCAGCACGCCGCTGCCCTCGCCCATGATGAATCCGTCCCGGTCTTTATCGAAGGGACGGCTGGCGCGCTCCGGGGCGTCATTGCGCGTCGTCATGGAGCGGGCCTGACAAAAACCGGCCACGCCCAGCGGCGTGATGCACGACTCGGCCCCGCCCGCGAGCATCACGTCGGCGTCGCCGCGCCGCACGATGTGGTAGGCGTCGCCGACCGCGTTGGTTCCGGTCGTGCAGGCGGTCGCCACGCACGAGTTCGGGCCGCGCGCGTTCAGGGCCATCGAGACCATGCCCGCGCCCATGTCGCAGATAATGCCCGGAATCAGGAACGGGCTGATACGGCTTGGCCCACGCTCCATCAGCGTCCGGTACTGATCTTCGATGGTCGCCAGTCCGCCAATCGCCGACCCGATGTAAACGCCCACGCGGTCGCGGTTGGTCTCGTCAATCGTCAGCCCGGCGTTTTCGACCGCCATGCGCGAGGCCGCGACCGCAAACTGCACGAATTTATCCACCCGGCGCGCGTCCTTGCGGTCCATGTAAGGCGCGGCGTCCCAATCCTTGATTTCGGCGGCGATTTTCGTCGGGTACTCGGTCGTGTCGAATCCGGTAATCGGGGTCACGCCGGAGCATCCGGCCAGACACCCCTTCCAGATGGTTTCCGCATCCCGCCCCATCGCGGTAATCGCGCCCACGCCGGTAATCACGACCCGGCGTTCTCTGCTGCTCTGTTCGCTCATCACTGCGTTCCTTCAGACTCCGGTTCAGGCGCTCGCTTTCGCGCGCCCGGTCGAGCGTTCGCTGCGTCCCCGCTTCAGGCGGTCGCTTTCGCGTCCACGTAATCCACGATGCCCTGGACGGTGGAAATGCTTTTTTCGGCGTCTTCGTCCGGGATTTCCACGTCGAACTCTTCTTCCAGCCCCATGATAATTTCTACGACGTCGAGCGAGTCCGCGCCTAGGTCGTCCACCAGGGACGCCGCAGGCGTCACTTCATCGTCGCTCACGTCGAGCTGCTCAATCAAGACTTTCTTCACGCGGTCATAAGTACTCACGATGTCCATCCTCCTCGATCTCGTTGCAATAATAAGCGCACACCTGATTTGCCCGTGAAGCGGGCATAAATACTCGCGTTAAGATGCGGGTCGAACGGGGTTGAATTTTATTCCGCTATGCCCGCACGACCGGGCATGAATGCCCGTTCTGAAACGCAAAGCCCGCCTGCGCGGGCTAAATCCGCAATGCCGACGCGCCGGGGGCGAGGTTCTTTCCCTGCCCGCGAAGGCGCAGGTTAAAACCTTCGCTCCCTTCTCCCATGCAGGGAGAAGGGCCGCCAGCGCAGCGCATGAGGGGTGACCCAAGAGCAAAATCAACTCCGCCGCTCTCGTTCCCCTCTTCTAGCCTGAGGAGAGGGGCCGCCAGCCAAGCGTGAGGTGAATGCCGCCCGTTTTCGCCCGGCTCAGGCGAACAGGCCGCCGTCAATCGTGATGACCTCGCCCTGCACGTAGGCCGCGTCGGGCGAGCAAAGGAACGTGACGACGCGGGCCACGTCCTCGGCGGTTCCGAAGCGGTTCAGGGGAATTTGCTTCAGAATCGTTTCGCGGTATTCGGCTTTCAGCACGCCGGTCATTTCGGTCTCGATGAAACCGGGCGCGACCGCGTTCACCCGCACGCTGCGCGAGCCAAGCTCTCTGGCAAGCGATTTCGTCAGGCCGACCAGCCCGGCCTTCGACGCGCTGTAGTTGGCCTGCCCCGCCGCCCCGACCCGGCCCACGACCGACCCGACGTTGACGATAACGCCCGCGCGCTGCTTGAGCATGGCCGGCGCGACGGCTTTGGCGCACAGAAATGCGCCGCGCAGGTTCGTGTTCAAAACGGCGTCCCAATCCTCGACCGTCATGCGAAGCAATAATTTGTCCCGCGTCACGCCCGCGTTGTTGACGAGAATATCCAGGCGGCCAAACTGTTCCTGCGCGCGGGCGAACAGGATCGTCACCTGCTCCGGGTCGCTGACATCGGCCTGCACCGCGACGGCCTCGCCCTGCGCGTCCCGAATTTGCGCGACGACCTGCTCGGCGGCTTCCTGACTGCGGCTGTAGTTCACGATGACTTTGGCTCTGGCCTCGGCCAGCGAAACGGCAATCGCCCGCCCGATGCCGCGCCCCGCTCCGGTCACGACCGCGATTTTCCCGGCTAGCTTCACCCGCGCGTCCTTTCCCTCTCCATTCCCTCGTCTGCGCGCTCGGCTTCCAGCAGCGCGACCGCCGTCTGGAGCGAGTCCGCATCCTGCACGCTGACGGCGCGGGCCGTTTTATCCATGCGCTTCATCAAGCCCGTCAGAACGTCGCCGCTGCCCAATTCGATGAACGTGTCGAACCCGTCGGCAAGCAGGCGCTGCATGGATTCTTCCCAGCGCACGGACTGGCTCACCTGCATCGTCAGCCCGCCCGTCACGTCGCTCGGTAGCTCGACGTAATCGGCGGTAACGTTGGAGACGACTGCGACTTTAGGCTTGCGAAACGCCGTGCGCGAAAGCGGCGTGAAGAGGGCGTCCCCGGCGGGGGCCATGAACGGCGAATGAAACGCGCCCGAAACAGCGAGGGGAATAACGCGCTTCGCGCCCCTGGCTTTGGCGATTTCGCCCGCCTTCTCGACCGCCGCCTGCGCCCCGGAAATCACGACCTGCCCGCCGCCGTTATAGTTCGCGACGGTAACGATACCGGTGTCGCGCGCGGCCTCGCAGGACTGCCGCGCCGTTTCCGGGTCAATGCCCAAAATCGCGGCCATGCCGCCGGGCGTTCGCCGGGCCGCGTCGCGCATCAGTTCGCCGCGCGTTTGCACCAGTTTCAGGCCGTCGGCAAAATCCAGCGCGCCCGCCGCGACCAGGGCGGCGTATTCGCCCACGCTATGCCCCGCAGTCGCGTCCGGCTTGCGTTCCGTCGCGGCCTCGAAAGCGTTCCAGGCGGCGACGCTGGTTACATACAAAGCGAGTTGGGCGTTTTCGGTCTGGCGCAGCGTCTCTTCCGGCCCCTCGAAACAGAGTTGGGACAATTCCGTTCCGAGCAGGGCGTTGGCCTGCGTGTAGACGGAGCGCGCCTGCGGGAACTGCGCATAGAACGAGCGCCCCATGCCGACCTTTTGCGAC
>JBBRNU010000480.1:0-4114 GCA_038230115.1 Chthonomonadales bacterium
CATTGCAGGCCACGCAGGTGGTCTGTGCATTTCAGAACGGGGATTTATTCCCGTTCGCCCGGCCTGGCATTCCAGAACGGGCAATCCTTCCCATTCTCTATCCCGTACTGCCCGCTCGTTGGCGTTTACTGCGCGGTCCAGCCGCCGTCAAGCGTCAGCGTGGTTCCCGTCATGAAGGCCGAGGCGGGCGCGCACAGGAAGACAATCGCCCCGCCCAACTCTTCCGGCTGCCCCCAGCGACCGAGCGGAATTTTGGCGAGAAAGGCTTGATACGCGGGCGGGTCGTTCATCAGGACGCGGTTCATCGGGGTCTCGAACGGGCCGGGACAAAGGCAGTTCACGGTCACGCCGTGCGCCGCCCCTTCCAGCGCGAGGGTGCGCGTCAGGCCGAGGAGGGCGGCTTTGGCCGAAGCGTAGGCGGCGCGGTTCGCAATCGAAACGAACGACAGGATCGAGCCGAGCATCACGATGCGCCCCCATCCCTTCGCGGCCATGCCGGGCAAAAACGCCTGCGAACACAAAAACGAGCCTTTCACGCTGCTGTCCATGACCGCGTTCCAGTCGTCGTCGCTCACCTCGCCGGTCGGCTTGCGAATGTTCACGCCCGCATTGTTGAGCAAGATGTCCACGCCGCCAAAGGCGTTCCGGCAGTCCAGCGCCAGCTGCGCGACCGACACGCGGTCGGTCACGTCGGCAAGAAAGCCCTGCGCTCGCCTGCCGGTCGCGTCCGCAAGTTCGCGCGCGGCGGCCTGCGCCTCGTCGAGATTGCGGCTGCACAGGGCGACGTCGGCCCCGGCTTCGGCCAGAGCCATCGCCATCGCCCGTCCCAGCCCCTTGCTCCCGCCCGTCACGAGGGCTGTTTTCCCGTCCAGCCGAAAGGTGTCAAAGACCGGCATGTTCGCTCCCCCCGACCCGCGCGACTCGCCCCGAACCGTCGTCCGGCACGAGATGCACGACCGTCGGCAGGCCCACGATGTTGAAATTCTTCACGAACGGCTGCGCCTGCCCGCCTTCCAAATCTTCCAGCCGGAAGCGCAGGGCGACGAAATTATCCGTCGCGCGCACCACGTTCGGGTCGTGAAAGGTCGTCTCGTCCAGTTCTTTGCAGGCGGCGCACCATGACGCCCAGAAATCAATAATGACCTCTTTATGCTCCGCTTTGGCCTGCTGCAAGCGCGCCTGAAACGTCGCGTAATCTTTGGGCGTCTCGAAGACAACCGCCGTTTTCGCCGCGCCGGTCGTTCCCATCGTTGTCGTTTCCGTCCCGTTTTTGGGCAGGAACAGCCAGATGCCGAGCGCAATTGCCAGCGCGCCCGCGACCTGTTTCACGCGCAGGAAGCGAATGGCGGCTTTGCCCGCCTTGTCCAGAAACAGTAGATACAGGCCGGAACCGACCGCGAACAGGGAAATGACGACGCGATACACGTTGGGGGCCATCAGGCCGCGCAGGTAATACAGGCTCATGCCGAAGAGAAGCAAGCCGAAAATGTGTTTGACGGCGACCATCCATTCGCCCGCGCGCGGCAGGGCTTTGATCAGGCCGAAGCCCAGCAGCAGATACGGCGTCGCCAGCCCGATGCCCAGCGTAAAAAACGTCACCAGGCCCAACTGAACGCTGCGCGTGTCGCCGACCACCTTGATAAGGGCGACGACGACCGGGCCGATGCAGGGCGCGGCGACCAGACCGACCATCAGGCCCATCAGCAGCGCGCCCAGATAACCGGTTCGCGATTTTGCCTGCCCGGTCAAGCGCGACGGCAGCTGCAACTCCCAGATCGGGCGTCCGTCCGGGCGGTCGAACATCGAAAGGCCGAGCGCGAACATCAGAATGGCGAACCCGACCAGCACGACCGGGTTGTTCAGCTGCGCGCCAAAAACTTTGCCCGCGAGCGCGGCGAAGACGCCCAGCAGCGAGTACATCGAGGCCATGCCCATCGCGTAACAAATGGACAGCCCGCCGGTTTTGGCCCCGCTCGCCGCCTGCCGCCCGAAGTAGCCAATCGTGATCGGGATCAGAGGATACACGCAGGGCGTCAAGTTCAGGGCTAGACCGAGCAGGTAAATCAGGCCGAGCGCGCCTGCGAAATTCAGGGTTCCGCCGGAATGCAGCAGGCGCGTGACGGTATCGGCCTCGCCCGCCTGCGACTGCCCCGATTGGAGCCATTTGGCGAACTCAGCGGGCGCGACAAACGACGTAATTTTGCTGGCCCGGAAGCCCGGAACCGAAATCACGTCGCCAGCGCCCGGCGCAGGTTCGGTCGCCTGCGCCAGCGTCAGGCCCGGCGTCGCACGGCCCGCGTTCTCATTTCCATTCCCAATGCCCGGATTGCGCGCCGTTTTTTTTTGCGCCGGAATCCGCTTTGGCAGATTGACCATGCCCGCCGCGCTGATTTGCAGTTTCTTCGGCGGATAGCAGGTGCGGTCGTTGCAGCCCTGGTAGCTGACGGTTACGGGCAGGACGAACTTGCCGGGCCGCACGGTTTTGGCGGGCGTCACGGTCGTCCGAATCTGCACGATCCCCTCAAACACCGGGAGCGTGTCG
Organism: Chthonomonadales bacterium; assembly: GCA_038230115.1. Lineage (GTDB taxonomy): Bacteria > Armatimonadota > Chthonomonadetes > Chthonomonadales > Chthonomonadaceae > JBBRNU01. Next base: position 2,543 of record JBBRNU010000480.1, read on the forward strand.
CCGCCCACGCGCGCCTGCACGGCGGGCGGATACAGCGCTTTCCCCCCGACGAACCCGGCCAGCGGCCCGACCGTCACGACCGTGGGAATGTAATCCTGCTTGGGCGGGTTGGCCTGAATGTGGTACGCTTTGTCAACGGTCAGCGTGACGACGACCGTGAAGGGCTTGCCGGGCGTGACCGGGCCGGGGATCGTCGCCACAGCGGTCACGAATTGCGGGGGCCGCATCTGCGCCCGCGCCGGCCGGAACGCCCCTGCAATCAGGCCCGCCAGCATTCCAATCATCAGCCAGTCCGCGAGGCCGCTGGTTTTTCCTTGCATTCGCACCGCCTGACTCCTTTTTCCGCGCTTCGCGTTCTGACGCGCGGCAGGGCTTCCGCATCGCCCTTCGTTCGCGCTCTGACATTCCACCATTCCACGCTGGCCCGCCCAAGTCCTGCCGCATTTGCCGGACGTTCTGTTTTCGATACGCCCCCGCCCGCTCGCGAGGTTCCAGCAGGAGTAACCAACCGGCGCAGCGAAAAGTCGCACACGCCGCAAAAATTTGTTTGAAACCAGCCAGGAGACCGTCTTGAACCCTTCCCTTGAAACGATTGCCGCCGATTTGCGCCTTCGGCTCGAAGCGACCAACCGGGCGCGCGAAGAGACGCTGCGCGCGTCGCGCGAAATCATTCAATTTTCGTCGCGCACGATTCGGGCCGTCCATCGCGGCGAGATCGAGAACGCCCGCGCCCTCGCCGGAGAAGCCCGCGCGCGTGTCGAGGCGGTCAAGCACGGCGCGCAGGGGCATCCCGACATCTATCAGGCCGGATACGTCCACGATTCGCAGAAAGAGTTTGTCGAGGCCGAGGCGATGCTTGCGATTGTCGCAGGCGAGCCGCTGCCGACGCCGACCGCGCTGGGCGTGGAACCCGCCGCCTATCTAAACGGTCTGGCGGAAGCCGCGTCGGAAAGCCGCCGCTACGTGCTGGATCGCCTGCGGCTGGGTGACGTGGCGCAGGCCGAAGCGGTTCTCAAGGTCATGGACGACATTTACTACGAGCTGGTCGCTTTCGATTTTCCCGACGCCGTCACGGGCGGACTGCGGCGCACGACCGACGCTCTTCGCGCCGTCCTCGAACGCACGCGCGGCGACCTGACCCTGACGCTGTCGCAGCGCCGCCTGGAAGCGGCCCTTGATCGCGCTTTCAGCCACGAAGCGACCGCAAATCCGATTCCGCCGACCGATTGATCCGGGGGCGCGGCTATATTAACGTTGTGTTATGGAATTTTTTTCTTTTTTAATCCGTTTTTGTGGAACATAAGCCGTCAAACGAGCGTCTAAGAAAACGTGATCTCCTTTCTGTAAATTGATGGCAGCCCGCTGTCGCCCGGCGCAATTGCCGCGTTAGCGACAGCGGTTTCTTTTTGTCTGGCCCAAAACGGGCGAAGGACTATGAAACCGCGCTGAAATCGCAGCGGTTCGGTAGCGAAATTGCAAAATCTAGCGTATCATAAGCATTATGATGCAGACGAATAGCCCCTCGAACGCTTTTTGCCCGGTCGCGGAGCCTCCTGTCGCGCCCGACGCCCA
>JBBRNU010000481.1:0-4103 GCA_038230115.1 Chthonomonadales bacterium
CCGCCGGTGATGGAACGGCCCGTGTTCTCCAGGTCAATGGCGTACATCGCCGAGGAGTGAACCGAGTTGCCGGGCGCGGGTATATACCCTTCATTGACCGTCGGCTCAACGGTATTGTTGAAGGGGTTGCTGACGGACTGGTCGTCGAGCAAGATCAGCTGGCCGTGCAGATACCACAACCCTTCGTCCGAGGCGCGGTTGATGCGGTCGGCCTGCTTGGTCGGGTCGCCCACAAGCATCCAGTAACTGGCTTGCGCGGTAACGCCCATGCTGTCTGTGACCTTGACGGTCGCGTGGAACTGCTGGCCCGGCAGGACGTTGGCCGAGGAGTACGTGAAGGACTGGGCCGCGTCAACGGCGGGGTTGTTGGCCTGGAAATAAGGCTGAAAACCGCGTCCGTCGCCCGGATCCCACGTCACGCCATAGGGAGCCGTGCCGCCGTTGATGACTACTTTCAGGCGCGTTGGCACGCCCGTAAAGATGACGTGGCTGCTGGCGAAACTGGGCGGGTTGTTGGCGTAGGAGGCGTCCTTGACGGCGGGAACCGGCACCAGGCTGAAGACGCCCACGCCGCCCAGAGGCTTGCGCCCTCGGAGCGGAACGCCGCCGACGGGCTTGTCCTGCGCGACGGGAGCGATGGGCTGGTTGTAGGTCAAATAGTTAATGCTGACGATTTTTACGTCGTCCGCGGTGCGAAGCTCGTAAGCGCCATCGGGCAGCGGGAGCGGTTCGGGCTTAACGTTGTCTATGTCGCCTTTCCAGACGACGACGCCCTTCTGGTTGACGATTTCGGCGTGGGTTTTGGGGGCGTATCCCAGCAGGACGACCCCGCTTTTGGTGGCGAAATTCTGGCGGACGACCTGCTCCGCCTGAGTTCGCGCCGCGCTCAAACCGACAAGCAGCAGGGCTGCCGTCGTTGTCAGCGCGCGAAAGATGGTTGGTGAACGCATGAACTGGCTTCTCCTTTATCGCCGTCTCCTGCCAGTGTGAAACGGCTTCGATGCAAATTTACCACAGTGGTTCAACCGTGATTCAAAGGGTTACCGCTGGAAGACGACATTGACTTCGACAAGGCTGATAACTAGCGGCGGCAGTCGCGCAGACCGCGCCCTAGCTCCCTTCTGATGGCGATTGGCTGTTCAGTCCGACTGGGCGGGAAGGGTCTAGAAGCGCCCTTTTCCTGAAAGCAGCCGGGCGGGCCGCGTACCGGCGGCGTCCGGGTTCCTTTTCCTTCTCTAACCTCTAACTACAACTTACAAAGCGGATTGCAAACGCGAAGATTTCGCTCCGGTTTGCCCGCCCGCCTGCAAAGCAGGCATGACGGCTCGCGCTGACAGGCCGACGCTTCCTACTTATAGGCTGCGAGCAGCGTTTTGTAATTGGCCCAGCGCGTCTTGAGGGCTTGCAGCGTATTTTCGAAGACCGGCTCCGAGAGCCATTTGCGCTCGCCGGTTTGGGGGCGCGGGCCGGGGGCGCGCATATCGCTGTTGCCGAGCAGCTGCACGACATAGCGGCCATAGCGCGCGACCGCGATTCGATCCTGCTGCTGCGCGACGCCCTTCGGATCGAGCAGCGCTTCCGTAATTTCACTGCCTTCGTCGGCTTTGGCCCATCCGCGCGTCGTTCGCTTGACGTTGGCGGGAACCGGGTTTTTCGGCAGGAGTTTGAGGTACATCCCATGCGCCTTTTCCGGCGAGGCGAGCGTAAAAACGTAGTACTTGACAAACGCGCCGTGACTGGGTTCCTGGGGCGAGCCGAAACTGATGCCCGTCACCTGCTCGACCGAGGAGCCGAAGGCGCGGTCGTCATCCGCCTCTTCGTAATGCCAGCGGTCGTCCGGCGTGAAGACCTTCTTGTCGAGAAACATCGGCTTCAACTGCGGCGGGCTTTTCGGCTCCTGGTTGATCGGCGTTTTCGGCGGCGCGGGCAAACCTGCCGGGGTCTCGGTTTTTTCCGCCTGCTGCGCGAAGCCGGGCCGGGCGAGCGTGATCAGGCCGCAGACGGCCAGGACGGGAAAGAAATGTACGGCTTTCATACGAGTTGCGATCCTCATTGATGGGCATTGATGGGCATTGATGAACGACGGATAAGCGGCGCGACCCGGATTGCGGATCAAGGCGGCGCAAGGTTTTGAAGACGGCTTCCGGCGGTTACTGCACGATGTTCCAGAAGGCATGGGCGTTGGGATTGACGGTCATTGGCGAGCAGTTCGCGCAAGGGTGGTTCGGGTCGTCGGTCGCGTCAATCGGGCTGACCCATTCCGGCACGAGCGTTTTCACGTGACCGTCCAGCATCACGTAATTTCCCTTTCCATAGTGACGCACGGCCTGGGTATGGTCGCTGTGGCGGGTGTACAGCTGCTCGCCGATGAGCGCGCCGCCGATCGCGGTGTTGTTTTCCACGTTCGTGCCGTCGCTGGCGTCGCCGTCGCGTCCCAGAATTGTCTGGCTGACGCGCGGCACAGCGGCGTTGGCAAGGCCGTCGCCGGTCGTGATTTCGTTGTCGCCGTCCACCTGGCTGCCGGTCAGGAACAGGCTGAGGTGGTAACTGGTGGCGTTGGCAAGGCCGCGCGAGGCGTTGGTATTGAGCGTTTTGCCATCGAAAGCGATGGGGTCTTGCGGGCAGCGCCAGACCTGCTGGTTTTTGATGTAAGGATCAAGGAAGCCTTCGGCGCGGCCTGCTTTGGCGTCGGCGACTTGAAAGGCGTTGTCGCCGTCCATCGGAACCTGAGCCGGTTGAATGGCGAGCTTGGCGTTGGGCGAGGCGTTATTGACGCAGCGCGGCGTGCGCTCGTCATAATCCTGGATGTACATCATGAAGCCGAGGGCGAGCTGCTTGGCGTTGCTCATGCAGGCGGCCTGCCGGGCCTGGCCGCGCGCACGCGCGAAAACCGGGAAGAGAATCGCGGCTAGAATCGCGATGATAGCGATAACGACGAGCAGCTCGATGAGCGTGAAGCCGCGCGAACGGATTGGTTTCATGATCTGGCGCACTCCTTCATTGGTTCCGGGCGGCGGATCGGGCTTCCGTTGACGGCGCAGAAATGACCTGGGAAGCAGGCATCCTGAGAAGAACGGGGTCGCTATGGGTCTGCCCAAGCGGTGATGGATGGGACTTTGGGCTTCCCGGATGCGGACGGCCAATCCACGCCAACGAGCAGTTGAATTTAGTATATTGCACAGAGCGTGCCAATTGGTCGCGATTCTGTGTGAAATGCGTAACAGTCTCGCAAAAATGTTTGGCGAGACTGTGAAATAACCGAAATTGCAGGAACTTTTTGAAAAACCCGTATTTCTACGGGTCTGCCATCCGAAGCGCCATGCGAAGCGCGCCATGCCGGGAACGCCGGGCGCGAAAAAGCGCGGGCGCAATTTCATCGGGCCAGGGTCGAAAACCGATCCGCTCGTACAAGCGCCGGGCGCTCGTGTTGGCATATAAAACGTGGAGGGCCAGACGGCTGCGCTGTCGGGCGCGCGTCCAGGCCATTGCGTCGCGCAGCAGGCTGGTTCCCGCGCCGCGCCCGCGCGCATCGGGCGCGACCGCGAGGGCTTCGATGTAGGCCAGGTCGTTGGCGCGCGGAATGCGTTTTTGCAGGAAATAGTTGGCCGTGACGCCGCCGCACAAGGCGCGCACGGCGGGCCGGAAAGCCATTTGCCCGCGCAGCAGCCGCCAGTAATCCCGCGCGGAGCCATGCCCGATCGATTCGCCCAGATTGAGCAGGGCCACGCCCGCCACGCCGTTTCCGGCGTCGTAAACGCGCGCCAGGGCCAGCGACAGGGTTCCGGCCTGAAACAAAGCCGTCAGCAGCCGCGCGGTTTCCATCTCCGACAGGCGGCCAAACGTCGCCGAGTACAGGGAGGGGAACGCCTGCGCCAGAATCAGGGCGATGGCAGGAGCGTCGTCGGGTCGGGCGGCGCGCACGACATCAGGTTCCGGTTGGGGTTCGGCGTCAGAAATGGCAAACCTCTCGATGTCTCTTCAATCCCAATTCAATCCCATTTTTCAAAGCCCGCATTTTGTCAGGGGAAACGGCACGCTCGCGGCGGTTGCGCCTGCCTCCTGCCATCCGGGTTACGCTCCCTTATTCTCGCTGCTTTCTTTCG
>JBBRNU010000482.1:0-4086 GCA_038230115.1 Chthonomonadales bacterium
ACGCTGACCGGCTCCGCGACGCCGATTGCATACGCCAGTTGAATTTCGGCGCGGTCGGCCAGTCCCGCCGCCACGATGTTTTTGGCGATGTAGCGGCCCGTGTACGCCGCCGAGCGATCCACTTTCGAGGGGTCTTTGCCGGAAAACGCCCCTCCGCCGTGCCGCGCCGCGCCGCCATACGTGTCCACGATGATTTTGCGGCCCGTAACGCCGGTGTCGCCCTGCGGCCCGCCAATCACAAAGCGGCCCGTCGGGTTGATATGGTACTTCACGTTCTCCTGCCCGACGTGATCGTACTGCTTCAGGACGGGCTTGATGACGTGTTCCTGCACGTTGGTTTGGACGGCTTCCAGGGTTTGCGAGGGGTCGTGCTGCGTGGAAATGACGATGGTGTCTATCTCGCGGGGCTTGCCCTGCGCGTCGTAGGCGACGGTGACCTGCGATTTGGCGTCGGGGCGAAAGCCGAGTTCGGGGCGGGCGCGGCGCACGCTGCTGAGTTGGCGGGTGAGGTGGTGGGAAATGGTGAGGGCGAGGGGCATCAGGCTGTCGGTCTCGTTCACGGCATACCCGAACATCAAGCCCTGATCGCCCGCGCCCTGCTCTTCGGGCCGGGCGCGATCCACGCCTTGCGCGATGTCGGGCGACTGCTGCTGAATGGCGAGCATAACGCCGCAGGTGCGCCCGTCCAGACCGTAGTCCGTGTCGGTATAACCCACGTCGAGAATGGTGGCGCGCACGACATCGGCGATTTCCACGTAGGCTTCGGTCGTCAGTTCGCCGCCCACCACGCACAGACCGCGCGTCAGGAACGTTTCGAGGGCGACGCGCGATCTGGCGTCTTTTTCCAGCAATTTGTCGAGAATGGCGTCGCTGATCTGGTCGGCGAGTTTATCGGGATGGCCTTCGGACACGCTTTCCGAGGTAAAGAGATAATATTCGGACATACGAAATTCCTTTCCGGGCCGCAGCCCGCGTCCAATAGACAACACAATACCGAGAACGCAAACAAAAAACCTCCTCTGCACGGCAGAAGAGGCTGCAAAGCGGAAATAGCGCCGATACGACGGACTTCAAGCCCGCCATCGTCGCCATCGCCACACGCTTTCTCATCTCGCAGTCCGCAGGGGATTGCCCGGAATTAGCACCTGCCCGCGCCGGATGGGAGCGCGGGTGGTTGTTGTGGCGTCGTCGGGCCGGTCCCTCGACCACTCTTGATAAGAGGCTCGCTATGCAATTGTTGGGTTCAGAATAACATACTTTCGGGCGCAAAGTCAAGCGCTTGACTTTGCGCCCGAAAGTTCGGATGCGCGCGGCTACGGCGTGCGCCCGATGCGGTCGAGCTGCTCTTTGGCGACGTAGGCCACGTCGGGATCGGCGCTGCGTTCCAGCTGCTGCAAGGTTGGGCGCGCTTCCGCCACGCCGATGTCGCCGTGCGCGACCGCCGCCCACCGCTGGCTGACCGGGTTCGCGTTGGCGGCGGCTTTTTCCAGGGCGGGCAGGGCTGACGCGCCCTGACGCGCCAGCGCCAGCGCCGCGTAATAAGCGTCCGGGCGGCCCTGCTGCATGGTGGCGATCAGGGCGTCTGTGCTGGCCGGGCCGATGGCGGTCAGGGCGTCGCGCGCCGCCGCGCTCACGTCGCCGATGGGATCGCTCAACGCCTTGATGAGCGACGGCACGGCCTGCGTGTCGCCGGGAAAGCCCAGCGCGGATGCCGACGCCGCGCGCTGGCTGGCGTCCGCGCTTTGCAAACTGACCAGGAGCGCGGACGCGGCTTCCGGCGCGGCGACCGCCTGCAGCGCCTGCGCCGCGCCCAGCCGTACCGAATCGCGCGCGTCGCGCAGGGCCGTCGTCAGGTCGGCCAGAACGTTGGCCGCCACCGGGCCGTCGGGCTTCGGGCGCGCGGCCCGCGCCAGCGCCACAACCGAAGCCGAGCGCAGTTTCAGGTCGTCGTCATCGAGCGCCTTGACCAGCGTGGCGACCGCCGTGGGCGTGGCGATCCGGCCCAGACCCGCCGCCGCCTGCGCCCGCGACTCGTTGTCGTCTTCGGGGTTGTTGATGGCTTCGGTCAGGGCGTCCTCGCCGGACTTGTCGGCGATCAGGGCGATGGAAGCAATCGCGATGCGGCGCAGTTGGGCTGTGTCGCTGTGCATGACGGTTTTCAGGGTCGGAATCGCGTCGGGGTCGCCAATCTTGCCCAGCGCGTCCGCCGCGCCGCCGCGCACGCCCTCGTCTTTGTCCTTGAGGAGCGCGTACAGCAGGGGGAGGCTTTCTTTGTTGCCGCCGTTTTGCGTGAACAGCGCCGTCCCCAGCACGTCGCCGCCCGGCCCGCGCGCCCCGGCTTCGCGCCGCATAATATCTGTGATGCCCGGAACCACGCCCGGCTTCGGCCCGATGCCGCCCCGGACCGAACTCAGCGCGGCGACCGTTCCCTTGCGAATGTTGGCGTCGCCTTCTTTCAGACCAACGACCAGCTCTTTGATATGATCGGGCGATTTCGCGCCGATGGCCTGCAAGGTCTGGACGAGGCGGTCACGCACCGGCTTATCGGGGTCTTTGAGGAACGCGATGGCCTGCTTCACGGCGGCGGGCGTGCCGAGCGCTTCCAGGCTGGCGGCGGCTTTCACGCGGGTTTCCACCGGCTCGCCCGTCACTGAGTCCATGAATTGCTCGCCCTGAATGAGTTCCGACGCCGACGCGCTTTGCGCCGTAGGATTGCCGCTCGCCATCGCGTCTACGAGCGCCCGCATATGGCGGCTGTGGCTGAGCGCAAGCCCGACCACGACAAGAACGACCGCGCCAAAGATAACATAGTTGAGATATTTTCGCACCGACTCCATCCTTCGTTTACAAAAGGCCTGCCTGTCCCGATAAGGCGGCAGGGTCAAGGACAATCCTACGTTCCCATAAAAACAACGGGAATTCATGTGCTGCCTGCAAGACTTGCTACGGCTGCGGCCTTTTCCGATTGCCAAACATCATTATTGAAACAGTCGTCGAGGCAAAAAGGGCTGACCACAGCAGACTATTCCCTATGGTATGCTGCGGACGGGGCAAAAAAACTGCTCGGTTCTTCTGGCGCAGAAATACGCTACGAAAACAAGCAGCCAAGTCAGCGCAAACTTTGTCTTCATGCCACGCTTCACAATAACTTTCCTGTCTGAAGACTGTTTCAGCGCACTGCCGACACCTTACCGGCGCAGGAGAAGAACGCCCAACACGACGATGACCGCTGCGGCAAGGACAAGCCCAAGACGCTGCTGCCGAACGCGCCGCCGCAGGAGCGCGTTGGCCGGTTCCGCTGCGTCTGCGTAAACCGTGTGGCTGTACGCGCCCATGACGTAGTCGGGGCGGGCGGTTTGCGCGGCCTTCACTGGCTCACGCGGCATCTCGTGCGGAAACGATGGAAGATTCATGCTCTGTTCCCTGATTTCGAAACAACCCGCCGGAGTCGCCACCGGATAACACGAAAATAGCCAAAAAATAACATCGCCAGACTGCCCGCTCGAATCCACAGCGGTTTCAGGCTTGGCTCAACGAAGAAGACCAGCCACAAACCGACCAGGCCCTAGGCCATAACGTAAAGCCCAAGCGCCAACGCGACCAGCCACAGGACAAACACAAAGGGAGAAGTCAAGGCGTTGGTCTTATTTATACTGGCCTTCGCTGCGCGCCAAACTTGACGAGAAAAACTTATTCAGCCTGCCTGGTTTCCAGCGCCGCCCGCGCCAGCCGCTCGCCAGTCACACGGAGTAACACACCTACGGCTGCGGCAAGAAGGCACATTTTACGCTGCCCTACGGAGGCGGGCGCGTTATAGATGGCGCTGGGCGTACTGAAAAGGAAGTAGTTGTACAAGCACATTGCCAGTATAAGGCAAGCTTGGCCGACCAGCTCCACCTGAGACCCGCGATTTCGAATGGCGTCTCTAACCAGCATAGGTCTGTCCAGTCGTCCTCCAAACCTCAACCGAGCCGGTATAGGATTTCGCCGCCGAAAAGCGCGCCCAATCCGAAGAGCGCGACCGCCCATAGTTTCCACCGACGCAGGTACAAAACCTGCAAGAACAGCACGCTGCCCAGAATGCCG
>JBBRNU010000483.1:0-4080 GCA_038230115.1 Chthonomonadales bacterium
CCTTGCCGCTCAATTGCTCCAAGACCCCTACCACGTCGATTTTCTGACGCTCGGTCAGGACGTCGCGGAGCGAGCGCTGGAAAAGGGGCTGCTCGACCACATCCGCAAGTTCCTGCTGGAACTGGGCGCGGGGTTCGCTTTCCTGGGCAGCCAATATCACCTGAGAGTTCGACGACGAAGATTATTTCCTCGACCTGCTTTTCTATCACGTCAAATTGCGCTGCTATGTCATCATTGACCTGAAGGCCGGGAAATTTCTGCCCGAATACGCAGGCAAAATGAACTTTTACCTGAACGTCGTGGACGATACGCTGCGCCACAAAGACGACGCCCCGACCATTGGCCTCATTTTGTGCAAGCAAAAGAAAGCTCTGTCGGTCGAATACGCGCTTCGGAACACGGCCACGCCCATCGGCGTCTCGGAATACCAACTCACGCAGGCGCTGCCCGAAGAACTGAAAACCAGCCTGCCGACGGTGGCGCAGCTGGAAGCGGAACTGGCGAACCGGGAAGAACAGGAAGAGGACGAGCCGGAAATCTTTTGAGATTGGGTAAAATCGGGCTAAAGGATAACGGAGGAGACTTTATGCCGACACAGCGTTCCGACGCGAGTCAGGATTTGCCGCCCGCTTCCCATTCCAGTGATACGCCGCCGAATAGCGGGGCCAACGGCATGGGCGGCATTGCGAGCGCGAGCGAGGTTGAAAGCGAAGGCAAGGCTGCAAGCGGAAGCGAAGTTGAAAGCGCGAACGCGCCGGGGCATTTCAGCGACACGATTCCCCGTGAGCAATGGCTGTCGCTGCTGATTGTCGTCAGCACGGTTCTGCTGCTGGTGACGGCGGTCGGCGTGGCGGTGCGCCTGCTGACGATGATCGGCCACACGCTGCTGATTTTCTCGCTCGGCGGTTTGCTGGCGTATGCTCTTGATCCGCTTGTGGAAAGCGTGCGGGGCCGGGTCAACAAGCGCGGCAAGCGCCCGTCCCGCGCCCGCAGCGCGCTGACCGTCTTCGCCGGACTGTTCGCCCTGCTTGCTCTGGCCGGACTGCTGCTCAGTCAAACGCTGGCGCGGCAGGTCGGAATTTTGACGCGCGAACACGCGAAGTACGAGGCGGACGCGCGAGAACGGCTGGCCGACGCCGACGGCTGGCTCGCGGCCCACAGTATTCCTCTCAATCTCACGGGCTATCTCAGCAACCCGCCGCCCAACGTGCGAAGCTGGGGCGAAGCCATCGCCAAAAACACGCTGCACATTCTGGAAATGGCCTCGAAGGGCGTGGTGGAAGCGTTCATCGTCGCCCTGATCGCGCTTTATTTTCTGATTTACAGCGAGGAAATGCGAAACGGGACAAACCGCGCCCTGCCGCCGCGCCTGCGCGCTTACGCCGCCGTGTGGCAGGATGACGTCAACCGAATTCTGGGCGGCTTCGTGCGGGGGCAATTGACGCTGGCAATCGTGATTGGCGTGATGGCCGCGCTGCTTTGTCTGGCGCTGGGGCTGAAACTGTGGCTGCTCATCGGGCTGTTTGTGGTGTTGGCGGCCTTGATTCCGGTCGTGGGGCCGTTCATCGGCGCGATTCCGGCGGTGATCGCCGCGCTCGTGTCGCCGCACGCGCATCTGCACCCCGTCGCCCGCGTCCTCGTCCTCGTGGTCTGCTTCGGCGTCATCAACGAAATCGGCTCGAAAATCCTCTATCCGCGCCTGGTCGGGGCGGCGCTCGGCCTGCACGAAGTCCTGGTGCTGTTCATTCTGTTCGCCGGGTTCGAGGTCGCCGGTCTGACCGGGGTTCTGTTCGCCGCGCCCCTGACCGCCCTGGCCGTCGTGACCCTGACGCAGTTGTACCGCTTGTGGCAGGGTCTGCCGCCCATTTCGGTCGCCAACGCCGCGCAGGAGGGCGGCAAGGGGGCAAAGGCGCACGGGACGCCCTGACCGTGCGCGGCTCGGAAAGTTGCGGCAGGAAAACCAGTCATTCCGGGGCGGCTGCGGGCGGGCCGGAAAAAAGTTCGATGCGGTAGCCGTCCGGGTCGAGCAGGAAGAGCTGCATCGCGCCGTCGGGACGCGGGCCGTGACTGGTGAAGGCGGCGACGCCTCTGGCCTCCAGCGCTTTGCGGGCCGCGAACGTGTCCGTGACGCGCAGGGCGAAATGGTGATGCCAGCGGCGGTCGGGCGACAGTTCCGTATCCTCGACGAGATGCAGTTCCTGGCCGTCGCCGAAGGCGAACCACGCGCCGCCAAAATCGAAGTTGGGGCGCTCCAGACGCGGCAGGCCCAGAATTTCGCCGTAAAATCGGATCGAGGCGTCCAGGTCGCGCACGTGAATGGCGACGTGATTGAGTTCGTGAATGGTAAGCGGCACGGTCGTTGTCCTATGCGGAGTTTTGTTGAGAAGTTTCGTCGGGAGACCTTCTCGGAATTCTGTCGGATGCAAGACGGCGTACAGAACGCTGACGCTGAAGGTCGGCCCGCGAGATGCTGACGCAGGGTTCGACGCCGCCCGTCCAAAACCCTGCCGCGTCAGGCCGTTTCGACCCGCGTTTTGCCGCGCTGTCGGTTCGGCGCGGGCGCGATGAGAATACGCACGTCCATTTCCAGCACATTCAAAAAGCGGGCCAGGCGGTCGAACGTGAAACCGCTCACTCTGCCATTCATCACGAGAGAAACCTTCGCCTGATCGGTTCCCAGTAATTCCGCCGCCTCGCTTTGAGTCAGCGCTTTCAACTGGATACGCTGACGGATGGCGAAGGCCAATTCCGCTTTCGCCAATTCTTCATCGGCGTTCGGCAGTCCGAGGTCGGCGAATACGTTGCCGCTGCCGCGAACCACACCCATTTCGCGGGCGTCCCGCGTCTTCTTACGCTGCGTTTTCTCGCTCACATTTTGTTCCTCTTGCCGAACATCCCACGCGCCAATTATGCCGTATTTAGAATAGATTGTCAACAAAGGGAAGGCAGGCCGAGTTAATCACTCAGCCTGCCTTTCTGCAAAACGCGGGTTCGTTCGGACGGCGGAACGGATCGAAGCGGTTTAGTGCATCGGCTCCACGACGAAAATCACGTTGAAGCGATTCATGAAACCGTCGCGGGCGTTCAGGCGCAGCAGGCGGTCGGCGTCCTCATCGCTCAACACGGCGTCGGCGGGAAACGGCCCCCGCGCCTGCCCGACCGCGTGCAGCTCGAGCGGATTGCGGCCCGCCCGCGCCTGCCGCCGCGCCTCTTCCATCGAATGCGCGTAAACGACGATGCCATGCTCGATCACATAGTCCAAATTCACGCCCTGAATCGTTCCCCAGACCTCGCTGCCGTCGCGCCGCCGGATTTTCGGAGCCATGTCGCGCTCCACCTTATACCCGCGCGTGTCAATGATGACCGACGAACAGCGGTCGCCGGTTTCGGGCGCGGCAGACTCCGGCGCGGCGGGCGCTTCGGGCTGCATGGCGGGCGGCGCGGGTTCCGGCGCGTCGGGCGGGGGCGCGGCCTCTTCGCTGCGCTTCGCGGCTTCTGGCAGGAACACCTTCGCGACGCCCTCCTCGCCATACATCTTGGTGGAAACAGTCACCTCGACCATCCAATGGTTTCCGGCCCGGATTTTGCGTTCGGCGATAACCTCGGCCCCGCGCACGACGCCATTCACTTCGGCGCGGATGATGTCGCTGGTCGCCTCATAGTCCGCGCCCGTCGTTTTGGAATCGATATGAACGTGGCCGATGACCATCAGCAGGTTTCGCAGCGCGTCCAGTTTGGCGAAACCGCGCGCCCGCAGGTACGCTTTGGCCTCGTTCGGCTCCTCGCTGGACATCGCGCCCAACCCCGTCGCGAACATCGCGCCATGCGTCCAGTCAATGCGCCCGCGCCCGTCCACGCGCTCGATGTCCGGGAGGGCGGTTTTTTTGCCTTTGACGCCCCCGGTTTTGCCGTTCGACGCGGGCGTCAGCGCGCCGACAAGCGCGATGGCAAGCGCGGCGCTGCGGGCGAAAGTAAGCAAACGAAAATTTCGGTTCATTTCGGTTCCTTTTTGATGGGAATTCGATGCAGAAAAATGTTTTTCCGATGAAAAAGGCTGCTTGGGTGCAACGCTTTGTAAAG
>JBBRNU010000484.1:0-4076 GCA_038230115.1 Chthonomonadales bacterium
AAAAAAAGTCCTCCGGCTTCACAAATCCCTCCCGATATTCTCTACCTCCTGTTTCACCATCCAACCCGGAACTACCTTGCCGACACCCTACACCCTACACCCTACCCCCTGCTTTACCGGTGTCGATCACAAAGCGCGGCACACCGTTCTTGCTACAGTGTACCGCGCTAACTGGAGAACATCAACGGAAGTCCTGTCTGCTAAGTCTGCTTGACATCTAATTCGACTTCCGCCGACCTGCGCGTTTTGGTTTCTGCTGTGCGGCAACCAGCAACGGCGCAGTCAGGGCTTCGTACAGCGAGAGGAGGTGTTCGGCGCGTTCGCGGTCATCAGCAAACGGATGCGGGCGATACAGTTTCTCCACCGCTGTATCCAGCGTCTGATGCGCCTTGCGGAGGGCAGGCGGCATCGTAAGGGTATCATAGAGGTCTGCCAGCGACGAATCGGCGAAGGCGGCGCGAGCATCAAGTATCTTTTGTGCGAGCGTGTCGAGGCGCGTCTTGTCCACTGCCGAAAGCGCGGGCAGCGGAAACGTGTTGTAGACTGTGCCGATAGAATAACGGTAGTCGCTTTTCAGTCTACCGCCAATGGTTCGAAGCCAGGCCATGTGCATCCGCGATGTGAGCAATCCGAAACACCAGAGAGGTACATCAGGCAGTACAAAAACAAGATCGCTCGGAACGGTAGGTGGCTTCAGGTAGGCAATCGGAGCGTACTCGCGCCGTTCTGAACTGACTTTTGGAATGGCGAGAAATGGGCGTGTCGGCAGCACATTGACGTGGAATAGGGCAGGCGTGGTGGCAAGAGCATTCGTTGGCGCACTTTTGCTTTCTAATCGGTACTTTCGCACTTGTTCCAGTCGCTCCATCACATGGGGCAACCGGCGCAAATCGGCGGGCGTTGCATTATGCAGGGCAAGAATGTAGCGTACTGACCCGTTGATTAGTTCCTCTGCGCCAATATAGGGACGCAAGAACGGCGCGGCTTCCGGCTCGATACGCAAAAAATCATCCCGCTCCTCCGGCGTGAAAATCAGGTGTCCGCCATCAATGGGTTTCGACCCGATAATAAGTTGCGGCAGACCATTCAGGGGACGAGACACTTCACGCACAGCAAGGTGTGGGTCGCTCAGGTTCGCGGCGTCAATCAGGTAGGGGGAAAGTTTCGCGTGACCGCTTTCGACAGGGTCGCCTTTGATGTCGGGATACGCGAACAGCCGCTTCGTCTTCGGCTCGTCTTCCCGCCGCGTCAGCCCTAAAATCACGACATGGACGTGCGCCATGCCCCGCGCATCGCTACCCCAAGCAAAAGTGGAGTGGGCAAAAGCGATTTCCAGGCCGCAACGGTGGAACAGAAGCGGCCACAACTGCGCCACCTGTTCGCCCTGCGTGATCGAGTTGGTAGCAACGAAGCCGATCCGAGCCTTCCCGTCATGGGCATACACGCCCGCCTTCAGGAACCACGCCGTCACAAAGTCCAGCGTGCCGCCGCTCCCGCCAAGCCCCGCGATACGCCGTACCTGTTCGCGCTGTTCCGCCGACTGATATTTTGCACCCACAAACGGCGGATTGCCAAGCAGATAGTCGCACTCTCCGGCGGGCAGGACGTCGTTCCAGTCCGTTTCCAGTGCGTCGGCATGGCGAATATGCGGCGAGGCGCGCAGGGGAATTCGCAGATAGACCTGACCGAACTCCAGCGAAACGCGGTTGTTGGCGATGTGATCCATCATCCACAGCGCGACCTCCGCGATACGTGCCGGAAACTCACTGATCTCGATGCCGTAGAACTGGCTTACATTCACCCGAACCAGTTGCTCGATGTCCAATGCCAGTTGCGGAGGCGGATACAATTCGCGCAACACCTGCAATTCCAACGCCCGCAGTTCGCGATACGCAATAATCAGAAAGTTTCCACAGCCGCAGGCCGGGTCGAAAAAGCGCAATTCTGCGAGGCGCGTGTGAAACGCTTCCAATGCCGTCCGTCGTCCTGTATCCCGTCGCTCACGAAGTCGCTGAAACTCTGCCCGCAGTTCATCCAGAAACAGCGGCTCTATTACTTTCAGAATATTGCGTTCTGTCGTGTAGTGCGCCCCCTGCGCCCGCCGATGCTCCCTATCCATCACCGACTGAAACAGCGCGCCGAAGATAGCGGGTGAAATCGCATCCCATTTGAAATCGCAGGCGCGTAGCAGAACTGACCTCATCTCCTTCGTAAAGGCAGGAACGCGCAGTGGCTCGGCAAACAAATCACCATTCACATAAGGGAAGGCGTTCAGGTCTTCATCCAGGTTCGCCTGTCGCTTGTTCT
The DNA here is from genome assembly GCA_038230115.1 of Chthonomonadales bacterium. Lineage (GTDB taxonomy): Bacteria > Armatimonadota > Chthonomonadetes > Chthonomonadales > Chthonomonadaceae > JBBRNU01. Next base: position 2,308 of record JBBRNU010000484.1, read on the forward strand.
CCGGTTCGTTCAGCACCTCGAAAAGTTGCGTTAGCCACTGTCCGACGTTGGAGCCATCTTCGCTCGTCCGTTGAGAGATCAGATCGGAGAAGATGCCGATAGGCTCAAAGATACCCGTATCGTCAGCAAAGAGGCAGAACAACAGCCGGACCAAAAGGCGTTCAAGATGATGTCCCTTGTAGCCTGCCCCTTGTAGCGCATCGTGCAGTTCGCCCATCAACTCCGAAGCGGCGATATTGACCGGGTCTTGATCGCGGAAAGATCGCTTCTCTATTCCAAGGATAAACCCGAACTTCTCGACGTGGTCAGGCAGTTCCGCCAGTGTAAAGGCTGCGGATTCGTCCTCGTCCAGATCGTGCAGTTCGAACGTCTGGAAATCGGAAAGCAGGAGATAACGGGGCAGTTCCGAGTCCTTGAGGCCGGGAAAGTAGTCAAGCGCCTGCGTCTTCGCCGGTTCGAGTTTGCGTCCAGCGCTCTTCTGCTCGACCAGCAGTACGCCCTTCCAGAACAGGTCAATAAAGCCCTGTTTGCCGCCAAGTTTTTTGACCGGCTCTTCAAACGAAGCTACCTTGCGTCGCTTAACGCCGAACACCTCGAAGAAGTCGTTATAGAAACTTTGCGTCTCTCCGCGTTCATAACGCGCATTTTTCCACTCGTCGGCAAACCGGGCGGCGTTCGTGCGTATTTGATTCCAGCTTAAGCGATTTGCACTATTCATAGAGTGTATATTCAACCGCCAACCGCGTAACTCCTCTTGAATCGCCAGTCCTAAAGAACTATCCCCTGCCTGCCATAATCAGAAGAACCAATATCGTCAACGGATTGACCACGACAGACAAGGAGTTTTCTCATGGCAAACGTCGCCTACTCAGCCGACATTCAAGACCTGCGCGGCAAAGTCGGAACCAACGTCTTCAGCAAAGCAAGGAGCGGCAGCACGGTTCGCATCCGAACTTCCGGCAAGAACCCACGAACGCCTGCCCAATCCGCTGTTCGCCTCAATCTCGCCAAAGCCTCTGCCGCTTACAAGTCCCTGACCCTGCCGCAAATCACCGCCTGGCAGACCTACGCCGCCAGCCAGACCAAGCACAATCCGGTGACAGGCAAATCCTACACGCCCTCCGCCAATACCGTCTTCGTCGGACTCGCCAGCAAGTTCCTGCAAATCAACCCGACCGGCACAATTCCCGTCACGCCGCCCGCCGCGTCCTTTGTTGGCGACACCATCGCCGCCACCGCTGCCGGAGCCGTCGGACAGGTGACCTTCACTGCCACTGCCGCCAACGCCGCGAATGTGAAAACCGAGTTGTTGTTGCAGCCCCTGAAAAGTCGTACTCGCGCACCGGGAGCGAAGGGCTATCGCACCAAAGCCTTCGTCGCCTTCACCGCCGGGCCGGGACTCATCTTCAACGTAGTCGTTCCCGCAGGCTTCTACGCGCCCGCCTACCGCTTCGTCAACACCACGACGGGACAGGAAACGCCGCTGATTACGCTGCCCATCGTGCAGGCCACGTAGAAACGCGGACATTGTCGCCATCAAAAAACGACCACATCTCCGAAAATCGCGGTTCTTGCGATGGGTTCCACGTACACCTGCCGGATTCCTCCTTGCACAAGAAAAAAGTTGAAAAAAGTGTGTCGGGTTGAGAAACAGCCTCTCAACCCGACCACCGACCGCACCCAACCGCCTTTCCCTACACCCTACACCCCACACCCTACACCCTGTTCTTAGCGGCACGGCGTATCTGGCTGGTCATCCCGTAGAGTTC
>JBBRNU010000485.1:0-4073 GCA_038230115.1 Chthonomonadales bacterium
GGACGAACCAACGTAAAGGTTTCGCTGCTGGGGCTGGGAATGGCCCCGCTCGGCAGCGACAACACGACGACCGCGCAGGCCGAAACCGTCGTGAATGCCGCCCTCGACAGCGGCGTCACCTATGTAGACGTGTCGCCGGACTATGGCAACGCCGAAAGCAAATTGAAGGGCGTCCTGAAAACGCGGCGCGACGGCTTGTTCCTGGTCACCAAGGTGAACCCCAACCGCCAGACCCGCGCGGGCGTGCAGGAGCAATTGGAAGAGAGCCTGCGTCGCCTGGGAACTGACCACGTGGACGCCGTTCACATGCACAATCTGGGCGATTTCGACATGGCGACGCTGTTCACGCCGGACGGCGCGCTGGCCGGGCTGAAGGAAGCGCGCAAGCGCGGCCTGACCCGCTTCATTGGAACCAGCGGCCACATGCGCCCGCCGCGCTTTGTGCAGGCCATCGAGACCGGTGACATTGACCTGACGATGAACGCCCTGAACTTCGCCGACCGCAGCAATTACCGCTTTGAAGAACTCGTCCTGCCGGTCGCCAAAAAACACGGCACGGCGATTGTGGCGATGAAAGTCCTGGGCGGCGCGCAGCAATGGCGCTACGACGGCAAAACGCCCGGTACGCTCGCCGGCTATCATGCCCGCGCCATTCGCTACTCGCTTGGACTGCCGGGCGTGGCCTGCGCCGTCATCGGCCTGAGCAATGCGGACGAGGTCGAAAAAGCGGTCGCGGTCGCCCGCGCCTACCATCCCCTGTCGCCCGACGAGCGCGAATCGCTGCTCGCCATCGGCAAAACGCTTGCCTCGTCGCGCGGCCTGTACTACGGCCCCATCGAGGGCTAATCTTGGCTCCCCTCCGAAGTCCAAAGCGCCGTCCCTCGAAAGAAGGGGTATCAGTTTGGGCAGGGCGAAGAAAGGCGACGAATATGATAAGCATCACCATTCCGGGCGTCGGCATCCTAAGCATTTCCTGGTACGTTTTGGCTTCGACGCTGTTATTGACGTTATTGGCCGTTGCAGGAGGGACAGGCTGGATTCTCCGAATTGTTCGGCGATAGCGCGGCAGGTTCATGGCGGCGCGGCGCCAGCCTGGAGACCACAAGCCTGCCAGCGAAACTACTTTTCTTCACGGAGGACGGTATGAACATCGGAAGGCGGGCGACCGCGGAATTCATCGGGACGTTCTGGCTCGTTTTTGGCGGGTGCGGCAGCGCCGTGCTTGCGGCGGCGTTTCCAAAAGCAGGCGTTGGAAATCTGGGGATCGGCTTTGTCGGCGTTTCGCTGGCCTTCGGGCTGACCGTGCTGACAATGGCCTATGCCATCGGGCATATCTCCGGCTGCCACTTGAACCCGGCGGTTTCCATCGGGCTGTGGTCGGGGCGGCGCTTTCCGGCGTCCGACCTCCTCCCCTACATCCTCGCGCAGGTTCTCGGCGGGATCGCGGGCGCGGGCGTCCTCTACCTGATCGCCAGCGGCAGGGCGGGGTTCAGCCTCGCCGACGGGTTCGCGGCCAACGGCTACGGCGACCACTCGCCGGGCGGTTATTCGCTGCTGTCGGCGCTGGTAGCCGAAGTCGTGCTGACTTTTATGTTCCTCCTCGTTATTTTAGGCTCTACGGATGGCCGCGCGCCCAAAGGGTTCGCGCCCATCGCCATCGGGTTCGCCCTGACGCTCATCCACCTCATCGGCATTCCCGTCACCAACCTGTCGGTCAACCCGGCGCGCAGCTCCGGCCCGGCGTTTTTTGTCGGCGGGTGGGCCTTGGCGCAGTTGTGGCTGTTCTGGCTGGCCCCGATTGCGGGCGCGCTGCTGGCGGGCGCGGCCTACCACGCGCTGGCCGGGGACGGCAAGGTGGAAGAGCCGATTGTCGGCGACGAAGTCCGCTGAACGATGGCGAGATAACCGACTGTGGCGGCGGCTGACGCCGCAAAGAAATTCAAAGCCATGCTCGCTTACTTTCAAGGGCTGCGCGCCCGACGACTGGCCGAGGGTTTGTGCGGTCAGCTTTATCCCGAAGAGCCGATTCACGGATCGTGGGTCTGCGCCAGCGAGCCAACGCGCTTTGTCGTGCGCGTTTTTTGCGGGCGGCGAAGTCCAATGCCGGTCAGGCTCCCTCCCTGGAGCCGGTGCGTCATTGTAGCCGTTGGTAAAACGACCTGGGCCGCAGAGCGAATCATCAACGACGCGCCGTATCGCCCCGTTTTGAGATGATTTTCGCCAAGATGCGGGAGCGGTTCGGGGCCGCGCGTCATGCCGCCAAACTGTCGCGTGTCGGGCGAAAGTCTGTGTTTGCTGAAAGGTTGACGTTCCAGTCGAAGCAAACGCGCGGGCGGCATTCCCTGGCTGCTCATCGAAGTCGGGCCGTAACTGGGCGAAGGCGGCCTGCAAGAAGCGGCGCGCGGCAATCTTGATTGTCACTGGACGCCAGAAGCGCGCGAATGTTTGTGGCGCAAATCAATTTCGACATGAAATGCCAGGGGTTGGCACGGAACTTGCAATTCGGAGATCAAGCCGTCTCCGTTTCGCGAGCCAAGCATAAGTCGAGATTGAATTCATGTCCACCGTCTCACAATCGCCGCCAACATTTTCCGAAGCCATCGCCGCGCCCCCAAAAGCGCGCGACCGGGTCCGAATAGATTTTCTCGATGGGCTGCGGGGACTGGCGGCTCTTTACGTGATGCTCGCCCACGAGTTCACGCTGGGGACTTTTGACGCCAACGGAATCAGTTCCTCGCTGTCGCCTGCGTTTCTTCGGGCCACGTGGGGGCTTCGCTACCCGCACTACTCGGTCGCGCTTTTCATCGTCCTGTCGGGTTTTTGCCTGATGCTGCCGGTCGCCCGCGCCCATGACCGCAGGCTGCCCGGCGGACTATTGCGATTTGTGAAACGACGGGCGCAGCGCATTCTGCCGCCCTACTACATCGCCCTCGCTTTCGTGCTTGCCATTCTTTTTACGTCCCACCATCTGGTCAAGCATACCGGCGAAGGGGCGGCGGATTTGTCGTCGGGGAACATCCTCGCTCACGTTTTCCTGCTCCATAATCTCAGCGCAAAATACAATATGTCCCTGGACACTCCCATGTGGAGCGTCGCCTGGGAGTGGCAAATCTATTTCCTGTTCGCGCTTGTTTTGCTTCCCGTCTGGCGGCGGTTCGGGATCATGTGGACAATCGCGCTGGGCTTCGGCGTCGGCCTTTTGCCAGGTTTGCTGCTGCCAGAGCCGTCGAATTTGAGCTGGACAAGCCCCTGGTACTTGGGCCTGTTCGCGTTGGGAATGGGCGCGGCGGTCGTCCTGTGCAGCGAAACGGAGCGTTATCGCCTGATGAAGCGCGCTGATTTGCAGAACGCCGCGCTCTGCGTCCTGGCGGGCGGACTGATTATCGTGGCGCTGGCGCGTCCGCAATGGCTGGCTCCCGACTTCTATTGGATCGTTGACACCCACATCGGCGCATTGACGGCGTTGTTGATTCTCGCCTGCGCCAACAAATCGAATCGCGGCTGGCTGCACAAAAAGGTTGTAGAAGGGCTGGAGTCGCGAAGCATGATGCGGCTGGGCGCGTTTTCGTACAGCCTCTATCTGGTGCATTATCCCCTCCTGCGAAAAATACGCGACATCTTAGTGCAGAGTCATTTTTCACATTCCGCGCAGTATGTGATTCTGCTGGTTGTCGGCACGCCGGTTTGCCTGGTCGCCGCCTACTTGTTCCATCTGGCTTTTGAGCGTCCCTTCATGCCGGGGCGTCCCAAACGGAGCGTCAGGCCGAAACCGCCGCCCTCGTCAGCCCCGCGCCCTGACGCAATTCGAGAATGGCGCGCCGTCGTTTGGAACGTTGCGCGCTTCGTGAGGCTTTATGCTTCAAGGATTTTGGATTAACTTTAGTTTCCGGTAAAATCCGGTTGATTTTTGTCTGTTCGACATTCTGTCAGATAGTTTGACACGCTCTCAATCTCAAATAGGCTTGCCGCATTTCGCGAAGTTGTCCCTGTGAGTAGGACAACTTCACAAAAAGAATCGTCTCCAAGCCTTATGAGAGGCCGAGAGGGAAGGGGAAAGCCTTCTCAGCGCTCAA
>JBBRNU010000486.1:0-4064 GCA_038230115.1 Chthonomonadales bacterium
GGAGCGGGGGACGAGGGGTAGACCCTGCCGGCCAGTTTTATTTGGCGCGCGGCTAAGATCGCTTTGCCGCGCGCGACAAAGCGATCTTTCAACAGGCTTTCGACATGATCGAAGGTCTTGCGCGCCTGCAAATGCGGAACGTTTCTTGAAGATTTGAATGCACATCCCTTTCGAGGATATAACACCGTGACGAAACAAAAACAGATGATTGCGATTGCCGCCAGCGCGATTGTGATCCTGCTTGTTGTGGCTCTGGTTCTGTTCAAGCGCGGCGGCGACGCCAGCGCGACCGATGCGACAGCCGCCGCCGACAGCGCCGCAACGCCCGTCCAGAAACCCCTTACGCCGAGCGGAGCCGGAGGAATCGGCGCGGCGGGCGCAGGTCAGACGGCGATGAACCCCGCCGGGAATCCGGGCAAACCCGTGCGGCCTGCGCCGGGCAAGCGCGACCCATTCGCCGCGCCCGGACAAGCGGCTGCGGCGGGCGGCATGAACGGCGGCGCGGCGGCGCGCACGGCGTCCGGCCCGCCGACGCGCCCCCCGGGCGTCGCTTCCGATCCGTTCCTGGTCACCTGGAAACAAAAGCCCCTCCCGCCTTATGTCTTCGATCAGGTGCAGCCGATCCGTCTGGCGAGCGCGGTGGTCGAGACGCCGCCCCCGCCCGGCTACGAAGTGCGCGAGGTGGCGACCCGCCGCGTTTCGGGCATCATGAGCGGCGACGGCATCTACGCGATTCTGGAAGGCAACGGCGACCCGGAAATTGTTAAGCCCGGCAGTGTAACCAGAGACGGGTATCGAGTCGTCTCAATCACTGATGCTTCAGTGCGCCTGCAAAAGAAAGACCGCAACGTCACTCTGGTGCAGGTCGTGCCGCTGACCGACGCCGCCGCAGGCGGCGCGCAGACCGCGAGCTTCGGCGGCGGGCAGGGTGGCCCCAACCTGGGCGGAGCGCCCCGCGCGGGCGGCGGCGCGAAGGGCGGCGGCGCAGCCCCCGGCGTAGAATAAGAATAACCGCGTATCGCCTGCCTTCCTGCTGAAGAGACCGAAGAAACCTGAACAAACTTGCAAAAACCCGTTTTCTTTTTGCGAGCGTAAAAAATTCAGGGAGCGAACCGGGAAATAAGCGCGCGTCGGGTACAATACGCTGCAAGAGCGCGTCTTAAAGGTTGTAACCGCAGGTTATAGACCGCTCTGCGCGCGAAAATCGGGTGAAAAATCACCGGCGGGCGTCCGACATCAAGAAAGACGCCTGTGATGGCAGCGCCCTTTCGGTTTTCGATGGGCGGTTTTCGAGAGATGGGAAGAAGTGAGCGCCGCGCGGTTTTGCGTTTCAAGCTTTACAAAACAACGCACAATCGGGCGAGGGCTGGCTACCGAACGGGGAGACGTTACGGAAACCGGCGCGGGTCGGGCGGGTCATTATAGACCGCAGGAGTCGGCCCGCATTTCAGGAGACTATAACCAGACGAACGGGGACTGACGGCGCTGTGCGACGACCACGCGCAAGCGATTGGACTAAGGCGCAAAGCGCGGCTTATCGGTTTCAGCGGCTTTCTTGCTTGGAGGAGAAAATATCTATGTGGACACGTAGGAGCAAAATCGGTCTCGCGGCCCTGTCTCTGACGGCCCTGGGACTCGTCGCGGTTCCCGTCGGGGCTTACGCGCAAACCCCGGATTCGGGAACGGACGCGAGCGCTGGCGTCTCGAACCAGCCGGTCAGCCTGGACCTGGATGGGGCCGAACTGTTTTACGCCCTCAAACTGCTTTTGGTGCAGATTAAAGGACAATATTCGCTTGACACCAGCCTGCAAAGTCAGCAGATAAAAGTCAACGTACACCTGGTCAAGCAGCCGTTTCGCATTGCGCTCGAAACCCTGCTCAAGTCTTCGTCGGCTCCGCTGACCTACCGCTTTGAGAACGGCATCTACAGCATCGTTCCCCGCGTGGATCAGCCGACCGACACCGGGGCGGACAGTACGGATACCCCGGCCCCGGAAGAGCAGAAACTGCGCTTCATCAAGATACCGGGCAGTTCGCTGAGCTTCAACGCGGTCAGCATCGTGGAAGTGCTGGGCGGACGCATCATTCGCGCGGCGGCTGACCTGAGCAGCGGCAGCGGGGGTGGCGGCGGCTTCGGCGGCGGCGGCCTCGGCGGGGGTGGCGGCGGCGGCGGCTTCGGTGGCGGCGGTCTTGGCGGCGGCGGCTTCGGCGGCGGTGGCGGAGGCTTCGGCGGCGGTGGCGGTCTTGGAGGCGGTGGCGGCGGCGGCTTCGGCGGGGGTGGCGGCGGTCGCGGCGGGGGTGGCGGACGCGGGTTCTAGTTCGTATCGCTTCCAACTCGCATGCGGGAATGGGCGCGTCTGCGTCCATTCCCTTCCGAATTTGCTAGGCTCCGGCTCTCTTTCCGGGTGCGACTGACAATTATCCTCACCTATTTTCGTATCCTGCTCGTTCCCAACCCTGGGCGTCTGGTTTTTCTTCCGTTCTGCCGGCTTGCTGGCGATCATCCGAGCGTACTTTCCTTCGATGAGTCCGCCTCAGCGCCTGTCCGCTTCCTGTCACGGGAGGGCGGGCGCGCACTACGCAACACAACACCAAGAAATGCGCCCGACAGGACACTGCGAGGCGTAAAGGGGGACTAGGTATGGGCCTGAAACGGCGAACTCGGCGCGTGCGCGGACTGGCTGCCGCAATGACGCTGGGCGCGATTGGACTTGGCGTCAGCGGACAACGCGCCCAAGCCGACGATGAGGCGGTCCGCGCGCAGGCGGCAAGCGCGCTGTTCAGCGCGCCGGTAGATGTCGAGCTGACCGAGGCGTCGCTGCCCGTCGCGATCAAACTGGTTCGGCAGAAGACCGGCATCAGCGTCGTGATCATGAATCAGGAGCGTCAGTACGGCACGGTCACGGTTTCGCTCAAACGCCGTCCGGTCGGCGAAGCGCTGCGCCTGATCTGCGAATCGGCGGGAGCCGATTACTGGGAAAAGGACGGCGTTTATTTCATCGGGCCGAAGGGAACCGCGCCCAAACCCGAAGTGGACACCGCCAACGCCCTGCCCCTGCCGATGGGAGACCCCAACGGCAATGTCAGCGGCTACCATATCGAAAAAGTTCGCCTGATGTATTCCGAGCCGCAGGCCATTCTGCACCAGCTGGGCGTGAACCGGGGGCCGCTGGCCGACCTGTCCGATCAGATGACGGCCATCGCGATGAATATGCTCCTGCATCCCGCGCCCGCCTATTCCAGCACGAGCGCGCCGGTCAACGTGCAGCCGTCGCCGATTTATCCGCAGTCCGGCGTGATTGCGCCCGCCGTTCCGACGGGAAATCCGCAGATTGCGCCGCAGCAGCAAAACATCAATACAGGCCTTGATTCTTCGGGGCGCAACGGCGGCTTCAGCGCGAGTGCGCGGGGCGGGGCGGACGACCAGACCGCGCACCGGGATGACAGCGACAATGAATTCGCCCGCGCCGGTCAATTCGGCGGTCAGGGCGGCTTCCAGGGCGGTCAAGGCGGCGGCTTTGGCGGTCAGGGCGGCGGGTTCGGCGGGCAAGGCGGCGGATTGGGCGCGGGCGGGCAGGGCGGCAACGTCGGCGGCGCGGGCGGGCTGCTGCCCCCCGGCATTCAGCCCGGCGACGTGTACGCTTACGACGCCGACAACTCCATCATCGTGCGCTATCAGGACGACCGCGCCCTGCGCGAGCTGCGCGACGTGATCCGCCTGCTCGACGTGAAGCCGCGTCAGGTGCAGATTCGCGCTGAATTCATCACCGTCCTGCAAAACGACATCAACTCGTTCGGTATCAACTTCAACTTCCAGAAGGTGAACCTGATCGCGGGCGTCAACACGGGCTTCCAGAGCGCGAACACGGCCTTCATACAGTTCGCCTCCGGCAACCTGCAAACGCAGTTGAGTTTCATTCTGACGACCGGGCGCGGCAAGTTGGTCGCCGCCCCGACCGCCACGACGCTCAACAACGTGCCGGTTACCGTTCAGTTCACGACGACGATCCCGTTCTTCACCTCGACGACGAACATCACCGGAAACGGCACGGTCGTTCTCGCCC
>JBBRNU010000487.1:0-4055 GCA_038230115.1 Chthonomonadales bacterium
AACACGGTATTTATCGGGCATATTCCGATTGCCGCCGTGCCGGGCAACCTGCACACCTACACGGATTCCTCGTCCGACACCTTCGGATACTATCGGCAGGGCGGAACCTTCCTGATCGGCAGCGGCAACGGCGGCATCGGCACGCCGACCAACAGCACTACGAACGGCGGCGGTGGCGGTGGTGGAACGGGCGGCGGTGGCGGCGGCGGCGGCGGCGGCACCGGCACGAACGGCAGCAGCTGCGGCTCCGTCGCCATCACTGGCGCCCTCAGCACGGCCCCGACGCCCGGCACAACCTACACGTATCAGGTTTCCGCAATTATTCAGCGGCAGACCGTGATCACGTCGGCGGCGGGCGGCGGAACCGGCGGTGGCGGTGGAACGGGCGGCGGCGGTGGTGGAACCGGCGGCGGCGGGGGAACGGGCGGCGGCGGCGGGGGAAACGGTGGTGGCAATGGCAGCAACAGCAACTTTATCTGCATCGAAACCGATCCGGTGAACTCCGGGCCGGCGACGCCGATCAACGCGCCGACCATTACGTCGCCGACCAACCAGAGCAGCAGCGTCAACATCGCCACCTTCAACCCGTCCTTCAACAGCGTCCTGGGCGCGGACGTGTTTCAGGTGGAAGTCTCGACCGACCGCACTTTCAAGAACGCGGCGCGGATCGCGCGCTTCGGGCCGATCTTCTCGTCGTCGCCCGGACTCGCGAATGTCGCGCAGACGCTGGCGAATGCGGCAGACCTGCGTACCAGTACGGAATTGCTGTCCGATCCGGTATTCGCCAATTTCGTGAATGGAACTTCGACGACGGCTCCGCAGATTTTCTTCCGCGTCGGCGCGCGGAACGATGCGGACAACCCCGGCCCGGTCAACTTCATCTCGACCAGTTCGGGAGACAACGACCGCACGTTCCGCTTCGTGTACAGCGCGGCATTCTCGTTCACGCCCGCGCCCACGCCGCCGCCCCCGCCCGGCGCTTCGACCGGCAAAGCGGCCGCAATCCTGAACCGGAGCCTTGCCAGCGGGCGCGCAACGGGAACGCCGTTGCCGCTGCCGGGCGATACGTCCCGCACCCGCGCATCGGTGAAGTCGCACCTGCCCAGCTTCCAGGAAATCCTGACCGGACGCGGGCGCGTTCGCCACTAAACGGTTCGTGCGCGCTGGCGCAAAACGCAAATTCGGAGCGCGGCGCGGCGAACTTCCATACGTTCACGCGCCGCGCTCCGAAATAGACCGCCGCTCCGAGCGCGCAGGAAAACACGCGGGGCGCGCGAAAAAATCGCGTCCGGCTTGAATTGGCCGGTCACAACAGTGTATAATGAAGAGCGTCTGCCGCCCTCCCCTCCGCGCAGGCCTCTAGCGCTCATTTTTCTCTTGCTGTCAATCTGATCGGCGCGGCGAAGCGGAAACGCTTGGTCCTGCCTTGAATTTCGGTGTCGCTCCCTCCGCGCGGACACACGATGCGTGGCGGAACTACATCCCAACCGCCCCGGACAAGGAGTTGATATGATGAATCGAAAGCCCAGGCTGCGGCGCGCGGGCCGGGCGCTGCTCCTCTTGCCCGCGCTTCTGGCTTCGACGAAAGCCGCCTCGTTCGGGCAGGGCAAGCCGCTTCCCGCGTTTGTCGCTGGCGACATCGTGCTATATTGCCGCCCCGGAACCCCGCAGGCCGACGTCACCGCGCTGGCCGCCAAAGTCAACGCCGTGCGCGTGACGCCCCTGCTGCTGACCGACTGTTACAAGCTGACCTTGCCGCCCGCGAACACGAACGAGGCCGACACAACGGCGGCTGCCGCCGCCCTGCGGCCCGACGTGCGGGTACGCTGGGTCGGCCCGGACTATTACCGACGGCCCTCGCAAACCACCACGGTCATGCCCACCTCGGAGCCAAATGATCCCCGCTACGTCTCGAAAGAGATGTGGGGTCTGGCGATGATCAACATGCCGCAGGCCTGGGCGCTGCAAAAGGGCGCTCCCAATACCAATGTGGCGGTTATTGATTCTGGCTTCGACCCCAACCACGAAGACCTGAGGGGGCAGTACCATCCGGGCAGCCGCAACTTCGCCGATGAGCCGACAGCAGGCAACGCTCCCATTGACGCCCCGGCAGGACTTGACGAATTTCAGCACGGCGTTCACGTCAGCGGAACCATCATCGCCAAGACCAACAACAAACTCGGCGTCGCAGGCATCTGCTGGACCAACGTTCAGTGTGTCGCCATGAAGGCGTCTCCAAGCGCCAACAACCCGACGGCAGGGCTGCCGATCAGCGCGATTATCAGCAGTCTGGAATATCTTGTCAAGAACCGCGCCACGCTCAACGTAGTCGCAGTCAACGAAAGTTATGGCGGCCCTGCGCCTGCCGATGGGACGAATAGCCCGGAATTGCAGGCCAATACCGATGCGGTCAATGCCAACATCGTTGTTGTCGCCGCAGCGGGCAACGACAGCAAAGACAGCAACGGATACGTTCCGGCCCAGGCTGCAAATATCGTTACGGTTGCCGCTCTGGGACGCACCGGCAAGCCCTCGTACTTCACGAACTTCGGCAAGATTGACATCGCCGCGCCGGGCGGCGACCAGACCGCCGCGCTTTCGGACGGCATCCTGAGTACGTACAAAGGCGGCTATGACTATTTGCAGGGAACCTCGATGGCCTCGCCGCACGTTACAGGCGTCGCCACGCTGCTTATGTCGGTTCCCGGCATGACCGCCGCCCGCGCCATTCAGACCCTCAAAGACACGGCGAACAAAACCGGCCTGACCACCTTCCCGGACAAATACTACGGGTACGGCGTGCTGGACGCTTACGCGGCGCTGAAAAAAGTCTCGTTCATCATTCAAATTCAGTCGCCTTCAGGAACGGACGCGACCGGCGCGTTCGTGGCCGCGAACGGCATTGACATCCCCGTCGAGTCGCAAAAACCCACCATTCGCTTCAGCGTCTCCAACATTCCCCTTGCGAATCTGGTGGTGACGGTGGACGGCACGCAAATTCCGACGAATAAACTGACCGTCGAGTCGGGCGACGCCACGTCCACGACAAACCCGGTTTATGTGGTCGCGTTCCGCTATCCGTTCACGGGCAGCGGGCAGCACACGCTGGTCGTCAGCCAGGCGCCCGACCCGACCAACCCGACGCCGGTCTCGGACACGCGCGTATTCAACGTCACGCCGCACGTCATTCCCGCCGGGCTGTCCATGGTGTCCATCCCTTACTTCGAAAGCGCCGCGGACTCGCCGACCGGAACCGCGCGCACGGCGACCGACCTCTTCGGCCTGAACACGACGACGCAGCTGCTGCGCTGGCCGACCGTTTCCGGTAATGCCGTCACGCCGAACTACGCGAACGCCTCGCTGCAGCCCGCCGACATCACGGCCACCACGTCGCCCGATCCCGCGCTGCCCGATGCGCGTCCGCTCGGCGTCGGTTACTTCATCAGTTCGCCCACTGCGATCACGGTCACGACCTACGGGCAATACTACACGGATAAGGTGTTCCGGGTGCAGCTGCACGAAGGCTGGAACATGATCGGCGACCCGTATCCGTTCAGCGTTCCCTTCAACACCGTGCTGGTGGAACTGCCCAACGGCTCGCAGATAACCGCGCAGGCGGCCACGAACCAGCAAATTCTGCCCTTCCTGTATCGTTACGTGCAGGGCGAGTACGCTTTCGAGACGCTGCCCGGCGGCACGCTTCGCCCTTGGGAAGGCAACTGGGTCTTTGTCAAGCCGCAAACTTCCGGGGCCGTTGATTACACGCGCAAGGCGCTGACGCTGGTCTTCTCGCCCACTCCCACTGTCGAAGGGCAAATCGGACGCGCCGGCAGCGTCGCCAGCCGAGCGAGCGCGCCCGCCCCGACGGGAAGCGGAGCGATTGTAAGCGGCGGCGGCAGTTGGGCGGTGCGTCTGGTCGCGAAGACCAAGAACCTGACCGACAGCCACAATTACATCGGCATGAGCGCGAAGGCGACGGAAGGCGACGACGCCACGAAAGCGCCCAAGCCGCCCCAGGTTACGCCCTTCGTGTCGCTGGGCATCGTGCGCCCTAA
>JBBRNU010000488.1:0-4048 GCA_038230115.1 Chthonomonadales bacterium
CTTCGCCAAAATACTGGATGATAAGGAAGCGGCTGCCCTTTACAGCAGTCAGGCCCGAACCAATGGCAGTATGTTCCTGGCCCGCTTTACCCGTCATGATGGGCGCGGCCTGTGCGATGTGCTCGATACTCCCGGCCACAACGCGCCGGACGAGTCCATCCGTCCCAACCAGATATTCGCCGTCAGCCTTCCCTTCGCGCCGATCGAGCCTGCAACGCCACTGGCGCAGGCGGTCGTTAAAGTGGTGCAGGAAGAGTTGCTGACGCCCTTCGGGTTGCGCACTCTCTCGCCCCATGATCCCGCCTATTGTCCCTATTATGGCGGCGATGCCTGGAGCCGCGACGGAGCCTATCATCAGGGAACGGCCTGGCCCTGGCTCATGGGGCCGTTCGCCGAAGCGCACTACAAAGCGCACGGCGACAAGGAGGCCGCGCGCGACCTGCTGCGCCCGCTCGAAGCGCAGCTGACCGCCTGCGGGATCGGCTCGCTGTCCGAAGTTTACGACGGCGACCCGCCGCAGCGTCCCAACGGCTGCATCGCGCAGGCATGGAGCGTCAGCGAAACCCTGCGCGTGTGGCGCGACCTGGCCGAATAAATCGAATCGAAATTATCCCGATGCGGCGCTTCCCTGCCGATCCCAATATCAACCCATCCCTTCGCGCTCGTAAAGGAACGAAACATGGCTCAAAACGAACATATCCGCGTTCAGCTGGATTACCCGCTGGAACAGGTCAAGGAGCCGATTATTTACCACCTCGTGACCGATTACCGGCTCATCCCCAACATTCGCCGCGCCAACATTGACGTGCATACCGGCGGCATGATGGTTCTGGAAATCGAGGGGACGCGCGCCGATCTGGACGCGGGCCTGGACTTCCTGCGCGGGCTGAACATCGCCGTCAATGAAATCGGCCTTGAGTCGGCATGGACAATTTAAGGCGTCGCGATAATTTGACCGGCCCGGCCCCTTGCTGCGGAATGCCCGAAGCCACGCCGCCCGCCTCGGCCTTGCGAAACGAGCCGCTGCATCGCTTCTTCAAGGCCGTCACGCAGGCTTTTTGGCAGCAAGGGCTGCGGCTCATGCGAACCGAAGGCATTGACGGCCTGTTTCCCGGCGCGGCCCCCCTCCTCCTGCACCTGGGGGACGAGGACGGCCTGGCGCTTTCGGAATTGGCCCGTCGCTGCGACCTGGAAAGCTCGACCCTGACGCCGATTGTGGACGAGCTGGAGCGGCAGGGATTGGCCGCCCGCGCCCGCGACCCGGAAGACCGCCGCGTGGTGCGCCTGCACCTGACCGAAACCGGGCGGGCCACCGCGCCGCGCCTGCGCGCCCTGCTGCTCGGCTTGCAGGAAACGGCCTTGACCGGCATTTCCGACGCCGACTTGCAAACCCTGCATTCCGTCCTGGAACGCATCGCCGCCAACCTCAATCAGGCAAGTCACCTGGCGGAGGAATAACGCGGTGTTTTGCGGCGAAGAAGGAAAAAAACGTTGTCCCTGAACTTATGGCGGCTGGCTCCGCTGGTTTTACTCGCGTCTGGGATTGCCGGAAAAGCGGGCGGGCAGGCCGCGCCGGTTGCGAAAGCGAGAGTTCCCAAAACTATCAGGTCGCCGCTTGGCAAAACCCTGACGCTCAAGTTTCATGACGAGTTCGACGCCGTGCCGGACAAGGACGGCAAATCCTACATTGACCGCAGCAAATGGCAGACGACGTTCTGGCAGGGATCAAGGGAGCGGACGCTGTTGGGCAACGTGGAAGCCCAATACTACGTGGACAAAGACTACAACGGCGACGGCGGCATTCTGCCGGAAATGAACGGCGCGCTCAATCCCTTCTCCTTCGAGAAACCGGGCGTTCTCACCATTCGCGCCTGGAAAACGCCGGAAGCGCTCTGGAAAAAGTTCTACATGGGCAAAGAGCGCCCCTTTGCGTCGGGCCTGCTCGAATCCGACAAGCGCTTCACGTTTCAATACGGCTATGTGGAAGGGCGCTTCAAACTGCCCGCGCAGCGCGGCGCGTGGCCCGCGTTCTGGCTGCTCGGCGACGACCCGTCCAAAGGCGGCGCAGATCAGGCGCACGAGTGGGGGCCGGAAATTGACATTTTCGAGTTCTTCGGGCATCGTCCGACCAAGCACAGCGCAGGAATTATCGTTCGCGACAACGAGCCGCAGACCTTTCACTTCGGCTACAATGAGGTCGGTTTCGACCTCACGAAAGAATTTCACACGTGGGGCATGGAGTGGAACGCCGAAAACATCGTCCTGACCTTCGACGGCAAAATCTGGGCGCGCAGCGCCACAACGCCCTCTCTGCGCCGCCCGATGTACCTGCTCATCAATCTGGCCGTTGGCGGAAAATGGTATTCCGAAGAGATGACCAACGCGAAAACGCCTTTCAAGCCCTGGGAAGTGGACGAGGCCGCGATGCCCTGGAAAATGGAATGCGATTACGTGCGGGTCTACCAATAGAACGGATAGGCTGCCGATTTGCCGGGGGCAACCTCGGCAACGCTCTTCGCCCATTCCGCCGAAACCGCGCCGGTTGGCGACCCGTCATTAAATCAGGAAAACGCCGAAAATAAATTACCGGCGTTCGGGAATTTTTTCACGATTTCCGGCGTAGCAAAAATAACTCCCGCCTGACCGCCAGTCGGGTTTCTCCGGCGATTTCAGGGTATACTTGCGTTAGCCTTCCCCTCTTTTCCGAGCCGTTGCTTCGGTACGGGAAAGTTACCATATCTAAAGTATCTTCGTTTGAACTATCTTCGGCGACCGTCTTGAAGCGAACGACGCGACCGCAGGCTTTCCGTCTTCCCGCCAAACTTTCAGCAAAAGCGGCGGAGACCGGAAAAGCGCGGCGCGAGGAGATTGCGCGATGCAGTGGTTAGCGGAAATTTGTGTGCGACGGCCCGTTTTTGCGACCGTCATCATCCTGTCGCTCGTCGTAGTCGGCTACTTCGGCTACACCAAGCTCGGCGTAGACCGCTTCCCCAAAGTGGACTTTCCCATCGTCGTCGTGACGGTTCGCGAGGACGGCGCGTCGCCGGAAGAGATCGAAACCGACGTCGTGGATAAGGTCGAAGAGGCCGTCAACACCGTCAGCAGCATTGACACCCTGTCGTCCAGCTCCTTTGAAGGGCTGGGCCAGATCGTCATCACCTTCCAACTGGAAAAGAACATCGATGTAGCCGTGCAGGAGGTGCGCGATAAGGTCAGCGGCGTTCTGCCCGACCTGCCGCTCGACGTTAAGCCGCCGACCGTTGACAAGGTAGACCCCGACGCCGCTTCCATCCTCGATGTGGCCCTGTCCTCGCCCGGAAATATTCGCGACACGACCGAGTACGCCGACAAAGTGCTGCGCCGCCAGATAGAAAGCATCAGCGGCGTCGGGCAGGTCACGATTCTGGGCGGGCGCAAGCGCCAGATCAACGTCAATCTCGACCCGTACCGCCTGCGCGCCCTGGGCCTGACCGTCGCCGACGTGCAAACCGCTCTGCAAACGCAGAACATTCAAGTCCCCGGCGGGCAGGTGGATCAGGGCGCGCGGAAGTTGACCCTGCGAACGCATGGCCGCGTTCAAACGCCAGCCGAGTTCGCCGACATCATCATCGCCAAAAAGGGCGCGACCACGCTGCGCGTTTCCGATGTCGCGACGGTAGACGACGGAACCGAAGAGCCGCTCACGACCGCCAACCTCAAGGGAGTCCCTACCGTTCTGCTTTCGATCCGCAAACAGTCCGGCTTGAATACGGTGGCGACCGTAGACGCCGTGAAAGAAAAACTCGACGACATCCAGAAGGGGCTGCCGCCCGGTTACAAACTCACGACGATTCGCGATCAGTCCACCTACATCAAGGCCTCGACCGACGCTGTGCAGGAACACTTGAAATTGGGCAGCGTGTTCGCGGCCATCGTCGTTCTTGTCTTTCTATGGAACCTTCGCACGACCGTGATTGCCGGTCTCGCGATCCCGGCCTCCATCATCAGCACCTTCGGCCTGATGTATGCGATGAGCTTCACCCTGAACGGCCTGACCCTGCTCGCGCTC
>JBBRNU010000489.1:0-4047 GCA_038230115.1 Chthonomonadales bacterium
GGGAGAAGGGAGCGAAGGCGTAGGGCTGGCGCGTTGCAAGTCGGAGGAACCTCGCTCCTGGCCCCTCTCCTTATGCAAGAGGAGGGGAGCGATGTTCTTGGGTTTTGCGGTTGCAGGCAGGGAAGAACCTTGCCCCGGCGCATCGGCATTGTGCATTTAGCCCGCGCAGGCGGGCTTTGCATTTCAGAACGGGGATTGAAACCCCGTTCTCCGCCTTTCAGAACGGGGTTTCAATCCCGCGTCGTTCCTCCGGCCCGTGAAGACCGGACGCCGCCCGCGCCGGAATCAGGGTACAATAAGCGACAGTCCCGAAACCGGCGGCCCCGCCCGCTCACATAACTCAGGAGAACCACCCGCAATTATGCCCACGACAGACCAGCCCGCCGCCGACATCGGCGTTTTCGGCGGCAGCGGTTTCTATTCCCTGCTGGAGAACGTGCAGGAAATTCAGGTGGATACGCCCTACGGCCCGCCGAGCGATGCCGTTTTTCTGGCCGAACTCGACGGCAAGCGCGTGGCTTTCCTGCCCCGGCACGGGCGGCGGCACAGCATCGCCCCGCACGCGATCAACTATCGCGCCAACCTGTGGGTCATGAAGGAACTGGGCGTTCGGTTCATCATCAGCCCGTGCGCGGCGGGCAGCCTGCAAGCGCACGTCAAGCCGGAAGATTTCGTAGTCTGCGACCAATACGTAGACCGCACGACCGGGCGCAAAGACACGTTTTACGACGGCCCCAACGTCTATCACGTCAGCAGCGCCGACCCGTACTGCCCGAAACTGCGCCGTCTGGCAATTGACATCATCAAAGAACATGGCATTACGGTGCATGAGACCGGAACCGTCGTCGTGATTCAGGGGCCGCGCTTCTCGACCAAAGCCGAAAGCCGCTGGTTCACGTCGGCGGGCTGGGAAGTCATCAACATGACGCAGTACCCGGAAGCGTATCTGGCGCTGGAACTGGGCATGGCCGTCGTCAATATCGCCCTGATTACGGATTACGACGCCGGATTGGTCGCGGACAGCGAAATTGCGCCGGTGCGTCAGGACGAGGTGTATGCCGTATTTCTCAAGAACGCTGCGCGCATCAAAAGCGTCGTTCTGGAACTGATCCAGCGCATCCCGCTCGATCTCGACAGCCCCTGTCACCACGTGCTGGAACACGCCAGAGTAGGATAGGCGGGACGGAGAACGGGCCAGAACGGGGATTTATCCCCGTTCTGAAATGCACAGACCACCTGCGTGGCCTGCAATACACAAGGCCGTTCTGCCAACACGTTTTTCAGGTTGTGGAAGCGGCGAGACAAAGCGCGTATTTAGCCCGCGCAGGCGGGCTAGCGTTTCAGAACGGGCATTCATTCCCGTTCTACTAACCCCGTTCGACCTGCTGACCTGAACAAGCAGGCAGGCTTGAGTGGCAAGTGGAGTTGGATTGAAGGAGACAGGCAAGCGAAATGCCAATCGGCAATGCAAATGACAACAAGCCGCTGCAAACGGTCGTGTGGCAGGCGGGCAAGGTGCGCCTGATTGACCAGACCGCTTTGCCGGAAAAACTCCAGTACGTGGAACTGGCCGACTGGCGCGAAGTGGCCGAGGCGATCCGCACGATGGTCGTGCGCGGCGCTCCGGCCATCGGCTGCTCCGCCGCGCTGGGCATGGCGCTGGGCGCGCGAGGTATCATCGCCGACAGCCGCGACGCCTTCCTGAAGCGAATCACGGGCATGGCCGACACGTTCCGCGCCTCGCGCCCGACCGCCGTCAACCTGTTCTGGGCCGTGGAACGGATGCTCAACGTCGCCCAAACCACCGAAGGCAATCCGGTGGACATCAAAGACGCCCTGCTCGCCGAAGCCCTGACCATGCTCGCCGAAGACATTGACGCCAATCGGCGCATGGGTCAGTACGGGGCCGAGCTGCTGCCCGACAGCGTGAACATTCTGACGCACTGCAACGCGGGCGCCCTCGCGACGGTCGGGTATGGAACCGCGCTCGGCGTCGTGCGGGCCGCAGTCGAGGCGGGCAAGCGCGTTCACGTGTACGCCGATGAGACCCGCCCGCGCCTGCAGGGCATGAAATTGACGGCCTGGGAACTGGAGCGCGACGGCATTCCGGTCACGGTCATCGCCGATAACATGGCGGCGAGCCTGATGCGGCAGGGCAAGATTGACTGCGTGATTGTCGGGGCCGACCGCATTGCGTCGAACGGCGATACGGCCAACAAGATCGGCACGTATGGCGTGGCGATCATGGCCCGCCACCATAATATTCCCTTCTACGTCGCCGCGCCCCGCTCCACCATAGACCCGAAACTGATGAGCGGCGCGCAGATTCCCATCGAACAGCGCGAAACCGTCGAAATGACGCATATCGAGGGTATCCGCGTCTCGCCCGAAGGCGTCCCGGTCATCAATCCCGCCTTCGACATCACCCCCGGCGACCTGATCACCGCGTTTATCACCGAAAACGGCGTCATCACGCCGCCCTTCGAGACTGGCCTGAGCGCGGAGCGGGAACTTTCCGCCCGCGAAGCCGTTGTCACCTACTGACACCCTTTTTGGGATAGACGGTCAGAGGGGCTAATCGTAATGAAACACATTCTTTCCGGCGCGCTGGCGTTTTTGACACTCTGGTTTGCGCTCGCTGCGGCGAACGCAGCGGACAAGACGGTTGTTCTGGAGGGCGTGACGTTCACGCGCAAAACTGCCGTCGCGAATGGGCTTGCCATTCACTACGTCATCGGCGGTCAGGGGGAACCCGTCGTACTTCTGCACGGCTACCCGGAGACATGGTACGACTGGCGCAAAGTCATGCCCGCCCTTGCGCGCCGGTACACGGTCATCGCGCCCGATATGCGCGGTCTGGGCGACAGCGCCCGCCCTGCCGAGGGCGACTACACGAAGAAAAGCGTCGCTGACGACGTATATAAACTCGTGCAAAGTCTGGGCTACAAGCAGGTCTATTTGGCCGGGCAGGACATGGGCGGGCCGGTCGTAGTCGCTTACGCCGCCGCGCACCCGGACGCCGTTCGCAAGATGGTTCTCGTCGAGACCAGCGTTCCCGGCTATGGGCTGGAAGCGGCAATGGACACGGCGCACGGCGGCTCGTGGCATTTCGGGCTTTTCGCGGATACGGACACCGCCTTGCTGCTGACAAAGGGCCGCGAGCGCGCGTTCTTCACGCAATGGGCGTTCCGGGGAAACTACGTCGTGGACAAAGCCGCGTTTACCGACGCCGACATCAACGAATATGTCCGGCATTACGCCGCGCCGGGCGGCATGGCAGCGGGTTTTGGCTATTATAAGGCGTTCGCGCAGGACGCAAAGGACAACGCGGCGTTGTTCGCGCAAACGAAATTGACCCTTCCCATTCTGGCCGTCGGAGCCGATCATTCCTTTGGCGAGGCTACCTTGAAAAGCGCGCAAAGCTTTGGCGCAAACGTTCGCGGCGTGATTGTAAAGGACTGCGGACATTTCGTGAACGAGGAAAAACCGGCGGAATTGTCCCGGCTGCTCGCCGATTTTTTCGCGGAACCTTAGGGCCTATTCCATTAGGCGCTACTCCGAGATAGGGAAGCGTCCCTATTGGAATAGGCTCTTAGCCGTTCCCACGCAAGACAAACCCGAAAGCGGTTTCCGCCGCTTTGATTTTGCATGACTGTTGGCAGACGGTCAAGTGAGAAAACGCGCCTTGAAATCAACGCCGCGCCTTAGACCAATGTAAGCAATGTAGGAGGAGATCGTAGTATGAGCAAGCTCTTGGCCGCAGACCTAGTGCGCGACGTGCCGGACTTCCCCAAACCGGGCATTCTATTCAAGGACATCACGCCGGTCGTGCAGGATCATGCCGCGCTGCAGGAAGTTGTGGAACGCATGGCGGAATGGGCGCGCGGCAAAAAAGCCGATGTGGTGGTCGGCATCGAGGCGCGAGGCTTCATTTTCGGCGTGCCGGTCGCGCTCGCCATCGGCGTCGGGTTTGTGCCGCTGCGGAAACTGGGCAAACTGCCCTACAACCGGGTCGCGGAAGAGTATGCCCTGGAGTACGGCACGAAC
>JBBRNU010000490.1:0-3997 GCA_038230115.1 Chthonomonadales bacterium
ATGCTCCACTACAACCTTTGCCAGACGGGAATGCTGACCTAGAATAGCTAGTTCAACCCAATACTGGGGTTAACTTAGGAAGACAGGCCGCTTCTTTTTTGGATTGGGCGCCGCGACTGCCGCCTCTCTCCCCGAAACACCTCAAAACCATTTGTGGAACCCTTCCAACGCGCGGAAAATTTCCCGGCAAACTCAGTAAAAATCGAGTATAGTATGAATAGTTGGAATAACCGCTCATAATAGACCATGCCGCTGTCAATACGCCGGAGGAAAACGCCTCTATCTCGCGCGCATCTTGCCTTTGCGTCATTGCGACAGGGGTTTTGTTTTTGACGCAGGGTTTGAATTTCCATATTTGCCACAAGTACGAACCGCCAACCGCTCGAAAGAAAAGCGCGCTTGCTGAGTAAAACCAATGCCGCTGCAAATCATGTCGGGAATGAACAAAGTGGTTACGCAAAAACGCCGATTCGCCGGAAAACGGGTCGTTATCAAGGCAGGGGTTCTGCTCGGAGTCGGCGGCTTTATTGGGATCATTGTTGGCCTGCGCTGCCTCAATGGATATTTTCAGGACAGAGAAATTTCGCAATACTAAGGACTGGCCGCAAGTCGCTGTCGTAAGCGCGCAGCAGATGCAGACAACGACGGACACGCTGACAAAAGCGGGCGTCAGTAGCGTCTTCATGCTCCACGTCGGCTCTGCGTTTATGCGCTGCAGCGTTCAGGTCAAACCCGAAGAGGCGACGCTGGCCCGGCGAGCGCTCGCGTCGAAGTAACCTGCTGCAAGAACCCTCGGCGAGAGAATAGCAAAGCGCGCTGGCAGGGCAGCGCGGGGCGTAGGACTGGAAGGCAGGCGCTATTGGCTCCTACCTTTCGCCAAACTGCTGCGCTGAACAGAAGGAGATACGCGACTGCGCGCAGAACTTGGAGAAAACGTATAAAACGCTAGAACATAAAGACGCATACGCCGTTTGGTATAGACGCAAGGCATGACGCTGGCGAGGCTACCCGGAGGGAGAGGCTAACAGTATGGAACAGGCTGCTCCAGCGCTATGGGACTTGGCCCGGCTCCTGCTAGCATGGGAGGCTGACCAGGGCGAACGCGCTGACGAGAAGGCGCACGCCGCCCTGAGCACTTTTGAAAAATTGCGGCTGCATCTGTCCAGACTCGTGGGCGTCGCCGGGTTTCAGGCGCTCCTAGTCCGCGCGCTAGCGCTGGCAAAGCCGGAAGCGAATTGGCTGGCAGCCGTTCGCGTGCAGGCCGACGCGACGTTGGAAGGATTCAGCGAAACCGTGCAGCGACAAACAGCACAGGCCGTCGCCGAGGGCAGCGCGGCGCTATTGGCGCAATTACTCGGACTGCTGGTCACCTTTATCGGCGAAGCCTTGACGCTGCGCCTCGTCAGGGACGTGTGGCCTGAAGCGCGGTTGGACGGAATACATTTGGGCGCGGAGGAAACCCGGCATGAGTGAGCAAGGCAAGGTCAGTATCGGCAAACTGGCGACCGGGGTTCCGGGCCTCGACGCCGTACTGGGCGGCGGTCTGCCGGAGTTTTCCTTCAACATCATTGCGGGCGCGCCCGGCAGCGGCAAGACCACGCTCGCGCACCAGATTATGTTCGCCAACGCGACTCCGGCCCGCCCCGCCATTTACTTTACCGTTCTGGGCGAACCAGCCCTGAAGATGCTGCGCTATCAACAGCAGTTCCAATTCTTCGATGCCGCCAAATTGTCCGGGGCGATCCGCTTTATCAACCTAAGTCAGGTCGTGTTGGAGCGTGATTTGGGCGCGGTACTCGACGAGATTGTCAAGGAGGTCGCCGCGACCAACCCCGGCATCGTCGTCGTGGATTCCTTTCGCACCGTCGTGCGGAAGGCGCAGTCGGGCAGTTACGACGAGATGGAACTGCAAGGTTTCGTGCAGCGCCTCGCCCTGTATCTCACCAGCTGGCAGGCCACGAGTTTTCTTGTCGGGGAGTACGTCGAGGGAGAAATCCGCGACAATCCGGTTTTCACCGTAGCCGACGGCCTGTTCTGGCTTTCGCAGAGCGCAGACCGCAACTCCATCGTGCGAAAGATGCAGATCATGAAACTGCGCGGGCAGGCGTCCGTGCCGGGTCTGCATACCTTCCGCATTACCGACGCCGGCCTGCAAGTCTTCCCGCGCACCTTCGGCCTGATGGGGAAAAAGCCGAAACCGCAGTCTCTGCGGCGGCTTTCCACCGGCGTTGAAGCCCTGGACGCGATGCTCGACGGCGGCATCCCGGAAGGCGACAGCGTTCTGGTGGCCGGGCCTTCGGGAACGGGGAAATCCGTCCTCGCCACGCAGTTCATCGCCGCGGGCGTTCGGCAGGGCGAGCCGGCAATTGTGGCCGTGTTTGAAGAACTTCCGCAGGGGTACACGGATCGCGCCAACACCTTCGGCCTGGATTTGACCGCGCCGCAGCGGGAAGGGCTGCTCAAGATTATTTACCTGCGTCCCCTAGACCTTTCGGTAGACGAGACGCTCCAGGAAGTGTCGGACGCCGTTGAGAAGATCGGGGCCAAGCGCGTGGTCATCGATTCGCTGGCAGGCTTCGAGATGGCGCTGGCGCCCGCGTTCCGCCAGGACTTCCGCGAATCGCTCTATCGGATGATCGGAGCCTTGACGGGCATCGGCGTCACCATTCTCAGCACGGTCGAGCTGCCGGAGTCGTTTACCGACCTGCTCTTCAGCCCGCACGCGATTTCGTTTCTGACGGATGATATTATTCGCCTGCGCTACGTCGAGATGGAAGGCCAGCTTCGCAAAATCGTTGTGGTGGTCAAGATGCGCGGCGGCGCCCACAGCAAAGACATTTGCGAATATGAGATCACCTCCGAAGGCCTGCGTATCGGCCCGCGCCTGCAAGAGTATCGCGGCCTGATTACCGGAGTTCCTGAGCGAACGGAACCGTTCACAGAAGATACGAAAGCGCCTGCCCAATGAGCAGCCCCGCCAGGAGACGTAGAAGCCATGAGCATGGAGCGAAAATTCAGCGCGGGGGAAATCGAAACGCCGACGGGAACCATTGATCCGCTGACCCTGTGCGGCTGCCTGTCTGAGCGTTCGCCGCTGCCGCTGATCGCCGTGGAGGGGTTGACGCATCTGGTGCGTTATGTCAATCCGGCCTTCTGCCGCCTCGCCGAAAAAACCAGTGAAGACCTGCTCGGAAAGCCCCTGTCTCTGGCGGTGCCGGAGGGCGAAGAGAATGGCTGCCTCGCGCTTCTCGACAGCGTCTATCGCGCCGGAGGGGCGGAAAGCCTCGCCGATCAACAGCATCGCCACGCGACTCGCGAATCCTGCTATTGGTCGTATGCGGTGTGGGCGATTCTCGACGAAGCCGAGCGACCGGCAGGCGTGATGATTCAGGTGACGGACACGACGGAACAGGCGCTTGCGCGCCAGCAGTTGGCCCTCTTCAATCAGACGCTCCTGCTTTCCGGTTTGCACCAACAGGAATTGACTGAATTGGCGGAAACAGGCGTGCAGTATCTGCAGCGCTCCCTGCGCGAAACCAACCACCGCGCCAAGAACAATCTGCAAATCATTGCGTCGCTGCTCGATATGCAGATCATGGAAAATGTGGAGGCTGTTTCCGTCGCCACGCTGGCGCAGCTGTTGCTGCATATCCAGACGGTCGCTTCCTTCCACGATCTCCTGACCTATGTAGTCCAGGACGGCCCGAAGGCAAGCGTTCTGTCGGTGACAGCGATCCTGCGAAAACTGCTTCCCATGTGGCAGCGCGTCATCGGGACGCAGGGATTCCGGTGGAGCGCCGACGATATGGAACTGCCTATCAAGAAGGGAATGTCGCTGGCGCTGCTCATCAACGAACTGGTTACCAATGCGGTGAAGCACGGCGCGCAGGCGGTGGAACTGCAGCTCATACGGCGCGAAGATATCGTGACGCTCACCGTTTCCGACGACGGGCCGGGCTTTTCCCCGGCGTTCGATCCTTCGGTGTCGGCGCACTTC
>JBBRNU010000491.1:0-3993 GCA_038230115.1 Chthonomonadales bacterium
CAGGCCGTGCGTGACCAGATACGTGGCTAAGTTCAGCGCGACATAATTCAGCATGATCGTCGTGATCACCTCATGGACGCCGCGCCGCGCTTTCAGCAGGCCGGGCAGCGCGCCCCACAACGCTCCCGCCGACGCTCCCGCCAGCAATGTCAAAGGAATGTGAAGGAGGGACGGCAGCGTTGGAGAACCGGAACCCCGCGCGCCGCCCCAACTGCCGACCGCCGCCGCCGCCAGCGCGCCCATCGTCATCTGCCCCTGCGCGCCGATGTTGAACAGCCCGGCCCGCAGCGCCAGTCCGACTGCCAGCCCGGTGAACAAAAGCGGCGTCACTTTGGCGAGCGACTGCGCGAGCAGGAATTTATTGATGTGCGCGGCGATGACGCCGAGCGAAAGGTCGTTGGGGTTGGCGGCCAGCCCGGATTGCAGGCCGGTCGCGCCCGACGCCAGCGCGCTATACGCCGCCCGCGCATCGTAACCCGACGCCTGCATGAGAACAGCGGCAAGCGCCAGCCCGACGATGACGCTGGCGAGCGAGCGCAAAAAACCGGCGGGTTCCAGTCGGGGCGTCATGGCAGCCGCCCTTCGCGATGTGAAAGCGCTGCAGCTCCGTCCGAACGCGCCGCGTCCTCGCTCTTCGTCGCGCCGGTCATCAGCGCGCCGACGTTTTGGGACGTGGCCTGCGCGCGGGGCAGGACGCCCGCGACGCCCCCGTCGAACATCACGGCGATGCGGTCGGCAAGCGCGAAAATCTCGTCCAGGTCGAGCGAAAACAGCAGGACGCCCAGCCCCGCCGCCCGCGCCTGCCGCAGCGTGTCATACACGAAGCGGGCCGCTTCCACGTCCAGCCCGCGCGTCGGCTGGCAGGCGATCAGCAGGCGCGGCTCGCTCGCCATCGCCCGCGCAATCACCACTTTCTGCTGGTTGCCGCCGGAAAGCGTGCGGGCGGGCAGCAGGCCGTCCGGCGAGCCGCCGCGCACGTCGTAGCGCTGGATCATTTTGGCGGTTCGCGCGACCATCCGGTTCGGGTTCAGCGTGCGCCCGCCGCCCCATTCCCGCACCCGCTCGTGGCCGAGCAGATAATTTTCCGCGACGGTGAAATCGAGAACCATACCTGCCCGGTGTCGGTCTTCGGGAATGTAAGCGACGCCCTGCCGCTGCCGCTCGCGCACGCTCGCCCGCGTCAGCTCGCGCCCGGCCAGAAACAGCCGCCCGGTTTCCAATCGGCGCAGGCCCGCGACCGCTTCGGCCAATTCGCGCTGCCCGCTCCCGTCCACGCCCGCCACACCGACGATCTCGCCCGCTTTCACGTCCAGACTGACGTTTTGCACGGCGGGACGCGCCCGCGCGTTCAAAACCGTCACGCCCTCGATTTGCAGGAGCGGGCTGCCATTGCCTGTAAACGCTTTCACGGCGGTGAACGTGGCCGAGGCCGACGACAGGTCGAGGCTGGCGGCGTTTAGATTGCCCCCGAAGTTATCGCCGTCCTCGCCGCTCAAGGGAACGAGCGGACGCCCGGACGCCCCGCCGCCGCGCGTCCCGATCATGCTTGCCAGCAATTCCGCCTCGCTGGTTTGCGCCGTCACGAAATCGCCCGCATTGCGCCCGGCCCGCAGAACGCTGACGCGCGTGCTGTGCGTGACCACTTCGCGCAATTTGTGCGTGACGAACACGACGGTCGCGCCGCCCGCCACCAACGTGTGCAGGAGGGCGAACAGGGCTTCGGCTTCCTGCGGGGCGAGCGTGGCGGTCGGCTCGTCCAGGAGCAGAATCCGCGCCCCGCGATACAGCGCCTTGAGGATTTCCACTTTCTGCTGCGCCGCAACGGTCAGCCGGTCGGCCCGCGCGTTCAAATCGAGCGCGCCCAGTCCCAATTGCCGGGCCAGCGCTTCGATGCGGTCAGCCGCCGCGCGCCGGTTCAAAACGGCCAGACCCGTCATTGGTTCCGCGCCCAAGATGACGTTTTCGAGTAGGGAAAGGGCGGGAATGAGGGCGTAATGCTGGCTGACCAGGCCCAGTCCGCGCCGGATCGCGTCGGCGGGGGAACGCAGGGCGTTGGTGACTTCCTCGCCGTGCAGGAAAATGCGTCCCGCGTCCGGGCGATAGCGTCCATAGAGGATGTTGAGGAGCGTGGATTTGCCCGCGCCGTTTTCGCCGATCACGGCATGAAACGCGCCCGCTTCGACGTGCAGATGCACGCCCTGATTGGCGATGACGCCGGGAAAGCGTTTCGTGATGTTTTCCATGCCGATGACTATTTCGGGCAGGGACGTAGGCGGGACGGGCGGGACGAATTCAGACATGGCGGCTGCGTTCGAGCGCGAAGCGGAACAACTCAGGGTAAGGACAGTGACTGCGCGGGTTGGCGAAACGAGTTTTCACGCGCTTTGCGCGTCTTCTATTGTAGCGGACGGAGCCAGTCCGTGTCAACCGCCGCGCCGTCCGGGGAGTGTCAATCTGTTCGCAGCCATTACAGCCATTCTGGCAGCGCGAACGCTTTTGATACCGTTCGGCGGCCTCGCTCTGCGCCACTCTCACGGAAAGTTGTATACTGTTGGCGGGTGAGCGTCAAAAGAAAAGGGAGGGTGAGACTGACATCTCACTCTCCCTTCATCGTGACAAACTCACGTGCGCGGTCAGGTTCAGGCGGGCAGGCTGCGTATGGACGCTTGCGCGCAAACACAAGCGTATCCCTGCAACCACGCTGCGAAAGGAAAGGAAATGGAAACTCTCCACCATCTCCTGGGCATTGTGTATTACACAGTGGCCCTCGTTCTTGCGATCCATGAGTATCGCAAGAACAAGCAGGTCTAAGACCTGCCAGGGCTAACGCCTGCAGCCTCGCCGAAATCTCTGAGGTTTCGGCGGGGCTGTCCTCCCGTAACCAGCCGCGCGCTAATCAAAGCGAGGGTTTACCCCCGCTCTTGTATTGTATCACATGAATGTGATATTTGAAATACAACCGAAGGGCATTTTCGGCATTTTTGATTGCGTTTGCCAGATTTTGCGTCTTCTTCCGCTTCAGGAAACAATAAAAGCCGCAAAAACGCCTGGCTGGTCTTTGCGCCTGCACATGGTTTCGTTACGGTTCTTTGCCGCCTTCTCCGGCTAAGAAGAGACAAAAACGCCGTTCAAACGTCGGCTCGCTCCCAGAAGATTTGACACTCCAGCCGTTCTTTTCGTTCTTGCAGCCCGGCGAAGCGATCGCCCGCCCACGCTTCCAACGCCGAACTACCGGGACGGCGCGACGGGCGCGAGAATGAATTTCTGGACGCGCCGCCCGTTCACTTCGGCGACATACACCGCGCCTCGGTCGTCCACGCACAGCGAATGCGCCCGCCGCATCAGGCCCGATGCCCGCCCGGTTCCGCCCCAGCGCGCCAGACGCCGCCCCTGCAAATCATAAATGCTGATCGTGTTGGCGAGGCCATCCGCGACAAATACGCGCTGATCGCGCGTCAGGAACAGCCCGAACGGAACCCCGACCTGCCGCCATTGCGCGAGGAATTTGCCGTTCGGCCCAAAAACTTGAATGCGGTGGTTTTCGCGGTCGGCGACATACACGCGCCCGGCGGCGTCCACGACGAGGGCATGAACCAGATGGAACTGCCCCGGCCCGGTTCCGCGCCGCCCCCACGCCTGCCGAAACTGCCCGGCCCGCGAAAACCGCACGACCCGCGCATTACCGTACCCGTCGGCGACATAAAAATCGCCCCCGGACGCGAAAGCCACGTCTGCGGGGCGATTGAAATGGCGGGCGTCGTCGCCGGGCCGATTGCGAACGCCGAACGCCCGCAGCAACCGGCCTTCCGGCGTAAATTCCATCACTTGCTGCCGTCCCACGTCTGTGAGCCACAAATGCCCCTGCGGGTCGAAGCGGCAGCCGTGCGGCAATAGAAAACGTCCTGCCCCCCACGCGCGCCAAAACCGCCCGTCCCGGTCGAACACCCGCACGGGATGAGGCGTCCGCTGAAAGACGTAGACCTGCCCGCGCGC
>JBBRNU010000492.1:0-3978 GCA_038230115.1 Chthonomonadales bacterium
AGGCGAACCCGGTACGGAGACCCTGCATCAGGAGCGGCAGCGCGACAAGGAGCGGCAGCGCGACAAGGAGCGCGAAGCGCGACAAGGAGCGGCAGCGCGACAAGGAGCGGCAGCGCGACAAGGAGCGGCAGCGCGACAAGGAGCGCGAAGCGCGACAATTGGGGCTGTCTGCATGATACACGTTCTTGACGCCGGGCCGAGGATCACCCTACTGCCCTGTCAACCGTGAAAGCGTTTACGGATGCGCCGTTGCGGGTTCTGGTAAAACGAAGCCGCCCCCGAACTATTGCGGGGCGGCTCTGTTTTGCCGAATGCGTTTTCCGGTGGGTTTGCGATGGCGCAGATACGATGTCTATGCTGCAGTCTGCGGCGAAGCGGAGGAGGCGAAAAGGTTTTCAGGGGGCTTCGCCGACCGTGATCACGCCGCGCCCGCGCTCGTCCGGGCGCTGCACCTCGATTTCGATTTTCTGCCCGATTTTCAGAGACTTCTCGACCTGGCTGAATTCCTCCTGCGAGCGCACCTTTTTCCCATCCAGGCGCGTCACAACGTCGCCGGTTCGCAGGCCCGCGCCCGCCGCCGGGCTGTCGCGATAAATGCCGCGCACGACCGCCCCGGCCACGTTGGGCAGGCTGAAGCGCTGCACGAAATCATCCGAGTTGGTCACCGTCAGCACGCCGACCCAGGGCCGCTTGATGCGCCCGTAGCGTTTCAATTCGTCGGCCACGCGCAGGGCGGTATCAATCGGGATCGCGAAGCCGATGCCCTGCGCCTGACTGTACACCAACGTGTTGATGCCGATGACCTGCCCCTGAAGGTTGACGAGCGCGCCGCCCGAATTGCCGGGATTGATCAGCGCGTCGTGCTGAATCAGGTCGGGATAAATACGCCCGTCGGGGGTCGAAACCGGACGGCCCAGGGCGCTGACAACGCCATGCGAAACGGTAAACTTGAAGCCGAGCGGGTTGCCGATGGCGACGGCCATCTGGCCCGGAACCAGCCCGCGCACGGTTCCCAGGCGGGCGACCGGCAGATTATTGGCCTCGACTTTGACCAGGGCCACGTCGGTGACGTGATCCGCCCCCAGCACGACGCCGGGAAATTTGCGCCCGTCGGTCAGCGTGACCAGGATTTTTTTGCCCGCCTCGCCGACCGCGCCCACCACGTGTTCGTTGGTCAGAATGTAGCCGCTGGCGTCAATGATGACGCCGGAGCCTTCGGACTGGCTCTGCTGATAGCGCGGCCCGCCCATCATCCAGTCGTCGTCGAAAACGTTGGGCATGACGCGCACACGCTGCGTCGTGTCAATGTTGACGATGGCTTTGGCGGCGATCTGCGCGGCGCGGGCGTAAACTTCGCTTTCCGGGAGGGTCTTGGGCGGGTCGGCGACACGAGCGGTCAGCCCGCCCGCAACCGCCTGCGCGCCGCTGTCCGGCTCGCGCCAGGAAACATGCAGATTAGGCAGGATGACGCCGCCCAGGGCGAACGCGCCTGCCACCAGCAGAGCGGAGCGCGCCCAGGAACGACGTGGAGTTGGCTTCGTTTCGCTCATGTCCTTCTCAATTCTCCCCGCAAAATTCGACTTCTCCCCATCGCGCGTCGCGTCATGACGTTGCCTGCCGATTTTTTACGCCAGGATGCCGGGCCTTTAAAGGCCCGGCAACTCCCGGTATTGTTCCACTGTATGCTTATTGACGCGCCGAACGCGGGCAAGTTTCTTTGGTTTTTCTATTTTACCCGCGCTGTCAATTTCACGCTTCGGGAAGGTTTTGCGTTCCCGGCGAAGTGTCCAACGCCGATCCTTTTTCGGGTTCGTCCGGGGCGTGGCGTCCCAGACGCGCAAAAGGATAGGGAATCCCCAGGAAAAAGAGGCCGTAGCGCAAAGCGTCCAGGTAAGTGGCGAGGCGAGCGAGGGCGTCCTGCCCGCCCGCCGGAATCGCGTTTTCGCCGCCCGCTTCGATGTCGGCGGACGGCCAGCCCTGCCACAGCGGCCAGATAACCAGCGCGCTCGCCAGCAGCGCGGCGTAAATCAGGAGCGGGCGGCGCGTCCGGGTGATGCCCGCGAGCAGCGCGCCCAGCGCGACGCCCTGCGTCAGCGCGAAGCCGCCGACCCGCGCGCCCGGCCCCGCGCCCCCCAGCCAGAACGCGGGCGCTATCAACAGCGCGCCCGCAATCAGGCAGAACCAACCGATCCGCCGCGTGATTTTTTCCACGCCCGCGTCGGGCGGAGCGGACGGGTTCGGGCGAACCGCGAAGGGCGCTGGCACGGCGCGATGTCCTTTCTACAACGTTTCAGAAAAAAGCCAAAGCGAACCGCCGGGAAGTGCGGCGGCGTCAAAAGCGCTTCGGCTTCCAAAATTTTTCGGCCTCGCGGTCATTATTTCGGCTTCGCGTGCATTCTGTCCATCGTATCCGTGAACGTTTTGCGCGCTTCGTCGGAAGGCGACGCCTGCTTGAGATTGTCGAGCAGCGGCCCGGCGACGTCCGGGGGAAAGGCGACGGCCAGGGCGCTCGCCATGTGTTCGCGTCGCTGCCGATCCCGCCCGAAAAAGCTGTCCGCGTTCCGGGTGACAAATTCCAGGGCTTTGAATTTCCACTCCTGCGCCTGCTGCATTTTCAGCAGA
The DNA here is from genome assembly GCA_038230115.1 of Chthonomonadales bacterium. Taxonomy (GTDB): domain Bacteria; phylum Armatimonadota; class Chthonomonadetes; order Chthonomonadales; family Chthonomonadaceae; genus JBBRNU01. Next base: position 2,623 of record JBBRNU010000492.1, read on the forward strand.
TGCAGCTCGTTTTGCTTGGCGGACGTGGCGATCCAGACCTGCGTCAGCGACACCAGAATGGCCGCCAGAGACACAATCGCCGTAATCACGCTGCCCAGATGGGCCTTAAGCAGTTTGCTGCGGCCTTTGAGACGGTCGGCGCGCTGGCGGCGCTCGCGCGCGTCCTCCAAGCGTAGGCGCTGCAATTCCAGACGCTGGCGGTCGAGTTCCAGCCGCGCCTGTTCCAGTTCAATCTCCGTAGCGGTCACAAGCCTCGCCATCCTTCCTCTACTCCCCAACCCTTCCGTCTTCCCCGTCCCTCGCACGGCTATTCTCGGGCAGGCCGGAGTTTACGCCGCGCTTTCCGTTTCCAACGCGGTTGGTAACACCAACTATTGACGCGGCGCAAAAGTTGTATTCGACAAACGCGCCCCGGTTCCTGTGTCGCCCCCAGTTTGCGCGCTTGCACGCAGGTGTCGTCCGCGATTTGCACGCAAGCCGCCAGACGCAGACAAGCGCCCCGGATCGAAAATAATCCGGGGCGCTTGGTTGGGTTACGCGCGCCGCTTTCGTTTGCGCGCAGGCGATGCTTCGTCAGTGAATACGCCTGACGGAAGGCGACTAATCGTCGTCGTCGCGGGCGGGCGTGGTCGTTTTAGCATTGACGCTCGCCGTCTTCGCGGCGATTTTGGCCGCTTTGCGGGCCGCGAGTTTGGCGAACATCGGATGCTGCGCGGGCGCGGGCATTTTCGCCATGATGCCCTTGACGCTCTTCCAGATCATCTCGTTGAGAATGGCCGGGTCGGCGGCATCGGCGTGGATCATGTCCATCTTGCTTTCCAGCGCCATCATGCGGCGATATTCCTGCTTCTGGAGTTTGGTGTAGTAGGTTCCCGGCGAGAGAACTTCCGTGAGGATAGCCGGGGCAGGCAGGATCGCCGTGTAGGGCGCGCTGTTATTGGGCGCCGCATCCCAGGCGTCAATGCTGTCGGCGATGGCGTCGTACTGCGACAGCGGCTTGGCGTTCATCAGCAGTTCCATCGTGCGAAGGAAGCTGTTGGTGTTGTAGAACTTGCTGCTGATCGCGCCCGACTTGATCCAGGGGCTGATGACGAAGCCGATGGAGCGGTGGCCGTCCACGTGATCCGGGCCGTTCTGCGCGTCGTCCTCGATGACGAAGACGGCGCTGTTTTTCCAGATCGGGCTGGCGCTGAGAGTTTCGACGAACTTGCCGACCGCGTAATCATTGTCGGAAACTTCGGCTTTGGCCGAGGCTTTGCCGTAGTTCAGCCCCTGCGTGTGGTCGCGCCCGAAGCGGACGACCTCGAAATTCGGAACCGTGCTGCCGCTCGGATCGTTTTGCAGCATCGCGTCGAA
>JBBRNU010000493.1:0-3976 GCA_038230115.1 Chthonomonadales bacterium
GGAACCCTTTCGGCAGCGGCGCGAAGCAAAGGCGAAACAGATGGCGCAGACTTATCCTCCTCTGGAGTCGGAGACTACCGCCTCCCTGCGAGCGGTGCTGGCGGCGGAGATTCGAACGCTTCGCCAGGCGAATCGGCATTTTCTCGCGCTGTCAGCGCTTCTGGGCGCGCTTTTTTTGGGCGCGTATTTCGCGGCGGCGCATACGTCCGCCGGAGAAGTCGCCGGGGCGTTTCTGATGGTCGCCTGGATGATGGCCCCGTTTTTGTTCGCGCGGTATGAAGCCGGGCGGATCAGCCGCCAGCGCATCTATGATCTGGTAACGATCCTGCACAAATACCAGTCGCCAGACAGCGTCGGCGTCCTGCTGGAGGCGATGGGAACCGGGGAAGAAGCGACGGCCAATCTCGCCCGGCTCGCCCTTCTTTCTATTCTGCCGAAATTAAAGGCGGCGGACGCGCCGATGCTGGAAAGTCGGCATCGCGCCCGCCTGCATCACGTCCTGCGCGGTTCCAACTCGGAATTTATTTTGGCGACGCTGCGCGCGTTGGCGCAGGTCGGCGACGCCGGAGCGATTCCCTACGTAAAGCGTTTGACTCCCTGTCCGATCTGGTTTTGGAATTATGAACGCATCGAGCAAGCCGCGCGGCAATGCCAGACGGCCTTGCAGGAACGAGAGCGCCGCCGACAGGCAAGCCAGACCCTGCTGCGCGTTCCGATAGGCCGCACTCCGTCGTCGGGCGTTCTCTTGCGGCCGGCGCAGGCGGCGGACGGGATTTCCCCGAAACAGCTGCTTCGAGCCGCCGCGTCCTCAAAGAGGATGCAGGAGGAATGCGCCGTAAGGCGAACAGTAAGATATTCCAACAGAGAGTGAAATGTCGTCCATGCCGCAGAGCGGTTTGAACATTACGCAGGTCTTCTGGCTGATTCTGGTCGCTTTCGTCGTGGCGCTGATTGCGCGCCGGATCAAAGCGCCCTATGCGCTGGCGCTCGTCGTTACCGGGATCGTCATTGGAATGCGGCGCTTGCTGCCCCAAGCGCATCTGGAGCCGTCGCTGCTGTTCACGGTTTTCCTGCCGCCGCTGCTCTTCGAATCGGCGATCAACCTGCGGGTCGAGGCGCTGCGCCGGGACTGGAAGCCCATCGCCATCTATACCCTCGCCGGGACGATTCTTTCCACGTTCGTCGTCGGCGGCCTGATCGCATGGGCTTTGAGCGTTCCCTTAACGGTCGCCCTCGTCTTTGGCGCGCTGATTTCGGCGACCGACCCGATTGCCGTCATCGCCGTCTTCAGGCGGCTGGGCGCGGGCCGACGCTTGACGCTGATCATGGAGGCCGAGAGCCTTTTCAATGACGGCGTGGCCGTCGTGCTGTTCACGGTCGCGCTGGCGGCGGCGGCGGGCGGGCAAGTTTCTTTGACCGGGGGCGTCGGGCAGTTTCTGTGGCTGACGCTGGGCGGCGTCGGCGTCGGGGCGGGCATTGGGGCGGTCGCCTCGCGCGTGCATTTCGAGCTGAACGATCATCTCGTCGAGATCATGCTGACGACCGTCGTGGCGTTCGGGGCGTACCTGTGCGCCGAAGCCCTGCACGTTTCCGGCGTCATGGCCGTCGTCGCGGCAGGGCTGGTCATCGGCAATTACGGGATGCCGACGGCGATGACGCCCGGCACGCGGCTGGCGGTGACGGCGTTCTGGGAATACGCGGGCTTTGTCGTGAACGCGCTGGTGTTCCTGCTCATCGGCATCGAGGTCGCGTATGTCCATTGGGCGGACAAAATGGGCGTCGCGCTGCTGGCCGCGCTGGCGGTTCTGGCCGGACGCGCGGCCATCTATCCCCTGTCGCTGCTGGTCAACCGTGTTGGCGGTCACGTGCCGCGCGCCTGGCAGCATGTTCTCTGGTGGGGCGGGCTTCGCGGCGCGCTTTCGATGGCCCTGGTTCTGGGTTTGCGCGCGGACTTTCCGCAGCGCGAAACGCTCGTCGCGGCCACGTTCGGCGTCGTGCTGTTTTCCCTGCTGGGGCAGGGTCTGACCATCGGGCCGCTGATGCAGCGGCTGGGCGTGACCGGCGCGCGGAGCGAGGCGTCGAAAGACCGGCGGCGCTTGATGAGCGAGCTGGTGGCGTGTCAGGCCGCGCTGCACGCGCTGGAAAAGGCGCGGATGCAGGAAGCGCACCCGAACTGGTCGGTGGAAATCATGATGCGCGAGTACCGTGAACGGCTGGCCCTGTTGGAAACGGAACTGGAAAGCGCGCACCCGAATTTCCGCGATTCGGGCGCTCGGCAGGCCGCGTACGCGCGGCGGCAGGCGCTGCTCGCCGAAAAAAGCGCGTTTCAGGAAGCGGAGCGTCAGGGAGGGCTCGAAGAAAACGACTGGCATCAGATCGCCGGTCAGATTGACGCCGAGCTGCTCGCGTTGAAGAATGACGGGTCGGGTAGATAGCGGAGGGGCAGGACGTCGGAAAGCCGGTCTATGAAAGACCGGCTTTCCGGCCCCGGCGACCAGCCGCAAAACAGGATGAGAAGCGTATGCGAAACCTGCGAACCCAATTGCTCTTCAGCCACCTGTCGCTGGTCTTGTTGATGGTGGTTCTGATGGCGGGCGCGATCTATAATTTTGTCCAGTTGGGCGGCTCGATTGACCGCATTCTCAAGGACAATTACGCCAGCGTCATCGCCGCGCAGGACATGAAAGAGACGCTGGAGCGGCAGGACAGCGCCGCCACGTTTTTTCTCGCGGGCAACGCACTGGAGGCGCGCACGCAGTATGCGGCCAACCGGCGCAAATTCCAGCAGGCATATGAGACCGAAGCGCACAATATTACCGAACCCGGCGAACAGCAGATCGCCGACGACATCGGGGCGCAGTTCGCGGCCTATTCCGAGCGAATGCAGCGCCTGCTCGCTTCCGCTCCGCCGAACTCGAAAGCGCAGACCGACCGCTACAGCGCGACCTACTTTGCCACCCTGAAGCCCGCCTTTTTGCGCCTGAAAAACCGCGCCCAAGACGTGCTGAACCTGAACGAAGCGGCGATCAATCGGGCGAGCGACCGGGCCAAAGCCGAAGCCCGCCGCGCCACGCTGACCGGAATGGGCGTGACGACGGGCGCGTTTTTGCTGGCCCTGTTTTTTGCGCTTCGCATGATCCGGGCGTCTCTCTCGCCGCTGCGCTCCCTCGCACGGCAGGCCGAAGCCATCGGCGCGGGGCATTGGAACCAGCGCATCGAACTGCGGCGCGATGATGAAATCGGCACGCTCGCCCAGGCGTTCAATCGCATGAGCGAGCAGCTGCGGGAAGCGTGGGCGCTGGAAGAGCAGCGCCTGCACCGGGCCGAGCGTATGTCGGACGCCGCGCTGGAAAGCCTGTATGACCCGGTCATCGTGACGGATGGCAAGGGCATTATCGTGCATTGGAACCGGGCCGCCGCGGGGCTGTTCGGGCCGGAGGAACGCGCCGTCGGGCGTCTTGCGGCGCAGGCGGTTGGCGATGCGCGCATTGCCGAGGCGATAGACCGCGCGATTCATCAGGAACGGATTTCGGCGGCGGAGGGCGAGGCGGGCTTTGTCACCCTGCAAGCCAACGACGCCCCGCGCACCTATCGCTTGCGCGCCACGCCGATGCGAGACGAGGAAAATCTGCTCGGCGCGGTCGCGGTTTTGGAAGACATCACCCATCTGCGCGAACTGGATCGGCTCAAATCGGAATTCATCGGCGTCGCCTCGCACGAGCTGAGAACTCCGGTCACGTCACTGCTTCTCTCTGTGCAGCTGCTTCAGGAGGGCGCGGTCGGCGAATTGACGGCGGATCAGCGGGAGGTTGTCGCGGCGCAGCGCGAAGATTTGGAGCGCCTGGAACGCATGATGCGCGACCTGTTGGATCTTACCCGACTGGAAGCCGGAGTGACTCCGCCGCGATTCGAAATTGTCGATCCTTACGAGCTGGTTGCTGCAGCCGTAGCCTCAGTCACCGCTCAGGCAAAAGCA
>JBBRNU010000494.1:0-3966 GCA_038230115.1 Chthonomonadales bacterium
AAGGTGTGTCCGCAGGTCGTGCATCGCCAGCGATTTCGCAGGCTATCGTGCGGACGTAGATTGCCCGCGCCTTCCTGACCTCTTGACGCGCAGTCTAAATTAGGACAAAATGCTGGCTGTGGGTTCATCGTGATCTCGTAGCGTTTTGGTGTGGTAACCAATTCTACGAGGGAGCCGAACCCACGACGCTTCCTTATTGACTTTTCACCGTTTTATGCGGTGCTACCATTCGCGCCCTTTCCAGAAATAATTCAATATGGACAGCAGGCGCAGGGCCAATGAAATATCGTTCTCCTCGACCAATCCCCACGTCAGCGCCGCCTCGAAATTTTCCGCCTCCTCCCGGAACCGCTCGCCCGCATCCGGCAGTCCCGCTGCCTCTATTCGCGCCGCCTCTTGCTCTACCAATCGCAGAAAACACGTTAAATGTCGCCCGGCCAAACGTTCCCGCTCCGCTTCGGGCAGCCGCGCCCGCGCCGACGCCCGCGTCCACTCCGGCAAGGCATACCGCGCGCCATCCGTCGTTACCAGGAATTTTGTCGTCAGCGTCGCCAGCCAGTTTTCCGCTGCCGCTAGCGATTCCGTCTCGCAGACCTCCGCGGCCTCCGTCGCCCGGAAGCCGCCCGCAAACACGCCCAACCGCGCATAAAATGTTCGCAATTCTGCAGGCAAACTCCGCACACTCGACTCCAGCGCCGCCGTCAGCGCGCCCTTCTCCCCTGCTGTCGCCTTTTGCCGCGCCGCCTGCAGGCGCCCGAAGTGCGCCGACAGCGCCGCCCGAAGTGCGCCGACAGCGCCGCCAGATGCGCCGCGCCCTCGCCCCACAGCGCGCCCTCGTCCCGCATCGCCCGCAGAACGGCCTCGTGCGTCGCCGCCGCGCCCAGCTCGCCCGCCTGCATCGCCAACCCCAGGGCCAGCCGCCGCGCCCTTTCGTCTAGCGGCGCGGCCTCGACCAGTTCCAGCGCGGTCAGCAGCGCTTCGCGCGTTTCGCCCGCTTTGGCCTGCGCTTCAGCCAATCCCAGCCGCGCCTGATAATGCGCGGCTTCCAGGCGCTCCCGTATCGGCGCGATCCAGGGCATATTCGCGTTGAAGTCCGCATACCCCGCCAAAAACGGTCCCCGATACAGACGCGCCGCTTCCGTCAGCCCTTCGAGTCGTTCCGCGCCCTTGCCCTGCCGCGCCCGCGCCGCCAGGGTCTCGAACGCCGCCACGTCTGTTGTTACGGCTCCGTCCGCCAGTCCCACGCACAGTTTATCCGCTGCGAAAACCGGCGACGCGGCCCGCGCGGTCTTGTCGCCCTCCAGGGTATCGCGCAGCCAGTTCAGCGCGGTGCTGAGGCTCTGCCGCGCCTCGTCTTCTTCCTTCCCCGGCCAGAAGCGTTCCGCCAGTTCGCCGCGCGGGTGCGGGCCGAGATGCGTCGCCAGATACGCCAGCAGCGCGCCGGTCTGCTGCGTCCGAAACCGCGCGAGCTTCTGTTCGCCGCGCCGCGCCGTCAGCCCGCCCAGCAGTTCCAGTGTCCACAACCGCATAAATTTTCGCCTTCCCGCTGCGACTCGACATGACGACCGAAATTTGGCGCGCTTTATCCTGCAGCGCCATGTAAGAGTTGTGTAAGACTGCCCTGTTATAATTGCATATAGCAGGCGGGCTTGCAAAGTGCAGCGTGGGGACGCAGCGCCTTTTCAAGCCCTCTGCAGCAAAAAATGGCGGCAAATACGCCCCGCATAAGGTTGTTTTGGTACATTCGAGCCTGTGCTTACTTAGATCAAGCGGCTATCTTTTTTTGTCGGTCAACGACATCTATGGCTTCGCCACTCGTCAAGATAATTCGGGCGCTTTTCGTGTGACTGCCGTTCCCGAACCCGGCGCTTACGCCCTGCTGACGGGAACGGTTATGTTCAGTGGTAATCTTCTCCTGCGCCGCCGTCGGAAGTAGTCTGCACAAGGGAGGAGTTCTGCCGCGCAATTAAGCAGGACGCAAAGTCCTGCGCCCTGCTTCGATTGAGCGGCTGATAGCGTTGCTTAGAGACGTAGAAAGAGGAAAGACGCCTGCCGTATGCAGCAGGCGTCTTTTCACGTCAGGCGAACGGAAATATTTCTGTCAGCGGTCTCGCGTCGTACTTAACCGGCGTTTTCTGTTCGGCGCGGCAGTTCAGGCGGAATCCAGCGTCAAGACCCAATCGGGCGCGCTGGCGGGGTCGGCGTTCGGGGTCGTGAAGATTTGGATTCCCTGCGCGGGATACTCGCCAATGGCTTGCGCTTCCTGCCCGGAACGCGGGTCGAACCAGGCGGCGCGGACGCGCGGCCCTGCCAATTTGTCCAGGCGAACGGCGACGGTCTGGCCCGCGTTCGGAACGTAAATCAAAGCATACTCGCCCGCCGCGCCGCGCAGGGCGCCGACGCGCGTTCCTCCTGCGCCCGGATCGGAGGCGAGCAGGGTTGGGTCGGGAACACGCCCGAAAGCGAGGCGCGATTCGAGCAGGCGGCGCAGATAACCGACCTGAAACGCCCCCGGACGATCCAGAGCGTCCGGCCAATGCCGGTCGGCGTGATTGATGTTCTCGCGGGTTCCGTCCCAGAACTGCCAGACCGCGTGGTGGCCGTAAATCACGCCGCAACCACCCGCGAAGACCGAGCGATAGCACTGCTTGCGAACGTCATAAGCGTCGAAATAGCCGTTCGCGGGATCGAAGACGGGCCAGGGGTTCACAGGATGGTCTTCGTAGTTGGGTTCCGCGTCCAGGGTCGGCTTGACGGGCTTCAAATCATAATCCCGCGCAATCCAATCCAAGAGGGGAATATCATGCCCTCCGCCATGCCCGGACTGCATCATGTTGACATGCAGCCAGGGTTCGGAATGCAGGAACTGCGACGAGGAAAGCGGCCCGCCCTGCGGATGATACGCCAGCAGCGCCCGCCCCGCCGTTCCCTCCAGAATCCCTTCGGCCATTGCGCGCCACAGGGGAGTCCAGTCGGTCGCTTCCGTAAATCCGGCGTCCCAGGGATAAGGCCACGACCGGGCGATGCCGGACAAGCGCGGCGGACGGTCGCCGCCCAGTATCCAGAGCAGATTGGTCGTCTCTTTGTAGCGCTCGCCCAGCCAGCGCCCATACGCGCGCCCGGTTTCCGGCGCTTCCGGGTGGAAAATGCGCGGCCCGGCCCCCCAGGGCGCGGTTAATTTGTCGCCCCAGGTGGGCAGCAGCCCGACGTACAGTCCCTGTTCGGCAGCCCGCGTGATTCGGGCGTCCATGCCCGCAAAATAGGCTTCGTTGGGACGGCGGGGATCGAGGTCGTGCAGCGGGATTTCGCCCTCGGCGTTGGGAACGCGCAGGCCGTCGAATTCGGCAAGCGCGACCGCGCAAATGAGGTTGAAGCCCTTCTTCGCGCGATTGGCGAAATAAACGTCGGCTTCGGCGCGCGTGAGGCGGTGGAAAAGCTCCCAGGCGGTGTCGCCCAGCAGAAGGAAAGACGCCCCGGCTTCGGTCGCCAGCAGATGCGGGTCGTCCGGGCTGATACACAGGCGTGGTAAGGGGGGCATAATTCTTATGGGTTCCTGAATTTCAACACCGCGATCAGATTGCATCGGCGCGACAACCTACGAACGAGCGGCGATGCGTCGGACGTTCAGCCTCCATTCTACCCCCTACGCCCCGCCCGTATCCCGTCACGCCTTGCAGTCTCGCCGCAAGAGAAATACGCCCGTCGCAAGTTCAAGTGACCGGTCTGTTGGACGTTTTTTGCAGATTCCCGCATATCAGGCGTATCAAGTTGCAAATTCCCTGCCTTTCGGAACGGCTGAGTAGAAATGAAGATTCACCAGGAGTAAAGAGGCGCGCTGGCGTGAAATCGCGGTTCGGGCAGAGTTGGCAGAGCGGCGGCAATGGACGAACAAGCCTCTTTTCTTCGCGGGAAAAGGGGCTTGTCGCGTTGGCAGCCGTCGGGGGCGGCCTGTTGGCGGTTGTCGCG
>JBBRNU010000495.1:0-3943 GCA_038230115.1 Chthonomonadales bacterium
GCAGACGGGCAGTTCGCTTCGTAACCGGGCGAGGCCGGAGGTTGAAAACCCCCCGCAAGAAAGAGCAGGCGTCCGGCGGACGCGGCGTCGTGGCGTTGAAACGCTTGCGCGTTCCCACACGGCCGGGGATGGCGGCGCGCATTCGCATGGCGTGAGCGCATTGCGCGTCCGTAGGACGCCTGCCCTTTCCTGCCGGGAGTTTTCAACCTCCGGCTCCGCTTGTTTTTTCCTGCCGGGAGTTTTCAACTCCCGGCTAACAGCCCGCCTGCGTAAGGTGAGTTATTAAGAAGCCAGGCCGCTTCTTTATTGCGGGCAGGAGGGCAGGGAAGCCGGTCGCGGGCGCGGACTGACGGCTGCGCCAGAGCAAGAGCGCGCTCGAAGGGCCGCGCGTCGAATGCGAACCGGCGCGCTTATTGCCTGGTCGCGTGTTCTCGTTCTTGCAGGCTCTGCACCGGCGTTTCATTTCGCGAGACGGCCTCTAACGACACGCGCCGCTGACTGAGCAGGTGAACGAGCAAGCCGCTGACGCCCGCCCCCAACAGGAAAGAAACGCCGATGACCAGCGTTAGGGGCTGATAACTCATGAGCGGCCAGACTTTGACCGTATTGCTGTAGTTGATCAGCCCAAAAGCGGTCGCAAACACGGTCAGCGCAACAATGGTCAGCACGGGCGCGAGAGTTCGTAAGTTCAACGGTTTGATTCCTCAGCCAGAACGGAGCGGGGCGATTTTGCAGCGAATGGTTCGACGGCGAAGAGACGCCGCGCTCAGACAAATAGTTCCTTAGATTATTCTTGCAAATCAATCCCGTTCGTACAAAAACGACGCGGCGTTCGAGAGACGAACGCTTTGCGCGTGTTTTGCCGCGCCCTTCCCTTCAAGTTCGATGTCGCTTGCCGCTTCGACAAGAGACGGCGACAGCCGGGAGAAGTGGAATTTTCTCCCGGCTGCTGCTCTGCCGACAAATCGGACTGCCGCGCCTCAATTATTTGAGTTACTTGGGCTTGCTGGCCTCTTGATGGCGGGTTTTCTCGGTCGCGGTATCGGCAATTCCGGCGAGCGTCGCCGCCCGATCCGAGGCATGCTGTTCTTTTTCGGAACCATGCCCGCCTGCGACGACCCGCTCTTCCGCGCGCCGGTGCGTTTGCTGGCTGTGGCGTCCTTCCGGGCTTGCGTAGCGCTGGCCGCGCACGGTGACCGGCACGCGCGCCGGGATAGCGCTGTCGTTGGCGGGGGGCTGCGGCTTCTTTTTCTTACCGGATTGTGGCTGCATAAATCGAATGCTCCTTTGCGTTTTTGATGTCTATGGGCAGAGCCTGCGCCGGAGCGGGGTTCCTTGCATTGTGATAAATTGTACCCGTTTTTTGCCGGAAATCAGCGGGTAGGCTCGCGCTGACGGTTTATGTCGCCGCGCCTGGAAAACCAAACGGAGGATTATTGCCCCGCGTAGTCCTGAAAATCTTCGAGCGGCGCATCGAAATCAGGAGCCATGTAGACGATAATTCCCTTGCCGCTGCCGAACTGCGCGCGAGGGGTGGATTTAGATTCGGCTTTATCAATGGACACCAGGCGGGCGACGGGTTTGTCGTCTTCGGTCAGAATAATTTCTTCGCCCTGTCGCGCCGCCTGAACCAGTCGGGCCAACTGCGTTTCCGCTTCTTTCAGCGCGACCTGTGCCATTTCCGCCTCCCCTGAACAATTTTTCCTTTTCTTACCCAACTTGCCACTCAAGCCCGCTGGCCTGGTATGCGGGCATTCATGCCCGTTCTGATAGGCTCGTCGAACGGGAATAAATCCCCGTTCTGAAATGCAAAGCCCGCCTGCGCGGGCTTAAATACGGATTGTCTACGCTGGCTTTTTGCGGACTGAAAACGTTTGGGCGGAGCGGCATTGCAGGCCACGCAGGTGGTCTGTGCATTTCAGAACGGGCATTCATGCCCGGTCGACGAGCAGGCTGGCATCAGCAGCAAGTTGGGTTTTCTCATTATACGCCGATAACAACGCTTCCGTCCACTCAAAGCGAGCGGACGGAAAAAAATGGCTGGCAATTGCGTGGCGGCAGGCGCGACCTTGCTTTTGTTCAAAGGCGGTTGCCGTCCGCCAACGCGCTTGGCTCGCCCGGTCAGTTGCGCGGGCTGCGGCTATGGGCGCGCTTCATGGCTTTGATGAGGTCGTCAATCTGGCGATGCGGCTTGCCTTTTTCTTCTGACGGGCCATAGCGCAGAGCGTCGGCGGGCGGCGTGTAAGCAAAGGTCTGGCCGTCGAAAAGCGGGCGCTCGGTCAGGATATTTTCGTAACTGATGCGGGTTTTACCGGCGAGGGCGGTCTGCGGGCCGGACGCGGGGGGCGCTGCGCCGGGGGATGCTGGCGCAGCAGGCGGCGGGGCGGCAGGGTCGTCCAGCAATTCGTCGAGCGCGTCGCCGACTTTGCCGGGATAGGGCGGCTTGACGATGGGCGTGGTTTCGGTGACGACGCGGCGCAGCAGGAAATCGTCCTTGCCGATGTAAAAGCGAGCCTCGGTCGTCTCATAGGGCGTCGAGGAGCGCATGACGACCACTTCGGTCGGGACGCCGCGCACGGTTTCGCCGCCCTCGGTTTTCAGGCTGTCGGCATGGTCTTCCAGGTGCGCGAAGGGATTGACGCCCATCAGCATCAGCAGTTCCAGACTGCCGCTGTTGAGATGCGCCAGACGCTGGAAATCAGCGAACCGGGCGGGGGCTTTCTCGCGCGTGTACCAGTTTTTTTCCGCCTGATACGTCCAGAACGTTCGCCCGTCGCTGATCCATTTGCTGATAAGGGGCCGGTCGGTATTCGGGTCGGCGTCTTCGGATTCCAGACGCAGGCGGTTGGGGCGCGCAAACCACAGGCGCAGGCTGCGCTTGATTTTTTGAGCGGTCGGTTTTTTCGGCGCGTCGGGCAGGTTCGGCTGTGAATTGGCAGGCAAATCGGCGGGCGGCGGGGTGGGATTGGGGGCGGCGCTTGGGGCAGGCGCTGCCGCGCCTTCTGGCGCAAGCGGAAGGAAGTCGGAGAAGAATTCCGTGCGCTGCTGGAGCGCGTCGCAGTTGGCGTAGGCCGCCGCCATTTGCTGGAGCAGCTGCAAAGCGCGGGGGGCGAAGTTGACGGGCGGCGCGGCGTTTGCGGAGAAGCCCGCGCCCGTCAGCAGGCCGACCGCCCAGACAATTTGCGCGACGGCCCGCCGCGCGCGGCGAATGCGGCGGCCAACCGCGCGAACGCCAAAGACGAATGAAGGCGGCGCGGTCATGGCTCCGGGTTCCAGATCACGTCGGCGACGCCGCGCCGGTGATTGGCGACACGGGCCAGGACGAACAGCAGGTCGGAAAGGCGGTTCAGGTAGCGCAGAACTTCGGGATTGATGGCGGTCGGGTCAACGTCGGCCAGGGTCACGCAGCGGCGCTCGGCGCGACGGCACACGACGCGGGCGAGGTGCAGCGCGGCGGCAAGCGCGTGACCGCCCGGCAGAATGAAGCGTGTCAGGGGCGGCAGTTCGGCCTCGTAGCGGTCAATCAGCGTTTCCAGGCGCGCGGTCCGCTCAGACGTAACGCGCGTAACGTGGACGCGCCCTTTTGTCTCGTCCTCGGCGCGCGGCGTGGCGAGGTCGGCCCCCACGTTGAAGAGGTCGTGCTGAAAACGCGACAGGGTTTCGTCGAGGTCGCTGTCCTCGCCCATGCCGCGCGCGCGCGCCTCGCCTAAGACCGCGTTCAGCTCGTCTACCGTGCCATACGCTTCCACGCGCAGGTCGTCTTTGCGAACGCGCTGCCCGCCGAACAGCCCCGTGTCGCCCTCATCCCCGGTTTTGGTATAAATGCGAACCGACATGGCGGGCGACCTACTTGGCGCGGAAGAAATCGGCGTTCAGCTGAATGAAATGCTCGTACTGCTTCGGCACGTCGCTGTCGGCGAAGATGGCCGTGACCGGGCATTCC
>JBBRNU010000496.1:0-3938 GCA_038230115.1 Chthonomonadales bacterium
CAACACTCTGCGCGGCAACCGCAACTGGATGCGCGCGCGGGAAAAAGCCCTGCGCTCCGACCTTTTCGGCCCCGACCTGCCCAAGCTGTTCCCGCTCGTCAATAAGTCCGGCAGCGACTCGGCCACGCTCGATAACGCCGTCGAACTGCTGGTTCTGGGCGGGCGCAGTCTGCCCCACGCCATGATGATGCTGATTCCCGAAGCCTGGGGCAGCGACGACCGCATGGACGAGGACAAGCGCGCCTTTTACGAGTTCCACGCCTGCCTGATGGAACCCTGGGACGGCCCCGCCGCAGTTCCGTTCACGGATGGCAAAATCATCGGGGCCGTGCTGGATCGAAACGGCCTGCGCCCCGCGCGTTATCTCGTGACCGACGACGACATTGTGGTTATGGCGTCGGAAACCGGCGTCGTCGAGGTAGACCCCGCCCACGTGCGCGAAAAGGGACGGCTGCAGCCCGGCAAAATTTTTCTCGTAGATACCGAGCAGGGCCGCATCGTCAGCGACGACGAACTGAAACGGACGATTTGCACGCGCCAGCCATACCGTCAATGGCTCGTGGAAAACAAGGTGGATTTGCGCGACCTGCCGGACTGCGCGCCAGCGTCGCCACCGCTCGAACCGAAAGACCTGCTCACTCGCCAGCAGATTTTCGGCTACACGCTCGAAGACTTGCGTATTCTGCTTGCGCCGATGGCCCTGCGCGGCGAGCAGCCGCTCGGCTCGATGGGAACCGACACGCCGCTCGCCGTGCTTTCCGAGCGTCCGCAACTGCTTTACAACTACTTCAAACAGCTGTTCGCGCAGGTCACGAACCCGCCGATTGACCCGATCCGCGAGGAACTGGTGATGTCCCTCGCCGATTATATCGGGCGCGACGGCAACATCATGGACGAGTCGCCGCGCCATTGTCGGCAGCTTAAGCTCGATTCGCCGATGCTGACGAACGCCGACCTGGAAAAACTGCGTCACGTCCGCGCCAACGATTTTCACGCCACGACCCTGCCGACCCGCTTCCCCGTCAATGGCGACCCGGACAGTCTGGAAAAGGCGCTGGCCGACCTGTGCGAACGAGCGTCCGCGTCGGTTCGAGCGGGCGAGTCGTTTCTGATTCTCTCCGACCGCGACGTGAACCAGGATTTCGCCCCGATACCGAGCCTGCTGGCCCTGTCCGCCGTGCATCATCATCTGGTTTTGGAGGGAACGCGCACGCAGGTCGGCTTGATCGTGGAGTCGGGCGAGGCGCGCGAGGTCATGCATTTTGCCCTGCTGATCGGCTACGGCGCAAGCGCGATCAACCCTTATCTGGCCTTCGAGACGCTCGCCGACATGAAGCGGCAAAACCTGCTGCCCGAAGACCTGTCCCTGGAGGAGGCCGGGAAGAAATTCATCAAGGCCATCAGCAAGGGACTGCTCAAGACTTTCGCCAAGATGGGCATCTCCACGCTGCAATCGTATCGCGGGGCGCAGATTTTCGAGGCGATTGGCCTGAGCCACGCGCTCGTTGACCGCTATTTTACGGGGACGCCCTCGCGCTTGGGCGGCGTCGGGCTGGACGTAATTCAGGAAGAGGCTCTGAGCCGCCATCGCTTCGCGTATCCGCCCACGCACATCCCGGAAAATCTCGATCTGGGTTCGGGCGGGCAGTATCAGTGGCGGCGCGGCGGCGAGTTCCACATGTACAACCCGGAAACGGTCGCCAAACTACAGCACGCCGTGCGCGCCGTCAGCCCCGCTCTCCTAGCGAACGGTCTGCCAGATGCCAGCCGCGCCCCTTCCGGCCTGCCGGACACGGACGACGCGCGGTGGCGCAAGGGGTTTGCCACCTTCAAGGAGTTTACCAAAAGCGCCGACGACCACAGCGCGCATCTGGCGACTTTGCGCGGCCTGCTCCAATTTCGGCCCGGCGAACCCGTGCCGCTTGCCGACGTGGAACCGGCGCGCGAGATTGTCAAGCGGTTCGCGACCGGGGCGATGTCGCTCGGCTCGATCAGCCGCGAGGCGCACGAAACGCTGGCAATCGCGATGAACCGCATCGGCGGCAAATCCAATACGGGCGAGGGCGGCGAAGATTACAAGCGCTATCAGCCTGACGACAACGGCGACCGCCGCCGCAGCGCGATCAAGCAGGTGGCGAGCGCCCGCTTCGGCGTCACGACCGAATATCTGGTGAATGCCGACGAGCTGCAGATCAAGATGGCGCAGGGCGCGAAACCGGGCGAGGGCGGCGAGCTGCCCGGCCACAAAGTGGACGACTATATTGCGACCGTGCGGCATACGACGCCGGGCGTCACGCTCGTGTCGCCGCCGCCGCACCACGACATCTACTCGATTGAAGACCTGGCGCAGTTGATTTTCGACCTCAAAAACGTCAATCCAACCGCGCGCATCTCGGTCAAATTGGTCGCCGAAGTGGGCGTCGGAACGGTCGCGGCGGGCGTCTCGAAAGCGCACGCCGACCACGTTCTCATCAGCGGCTACGACGGCGGAACCGGGGCGTCGCCGGTTTCCAGCATCAAGCACGCGGGCATTCCCTGGGAGATGGGGCTGGCCGAAACGCAGCAAGTGCTCGTCAAGAACGACCTGCGGGGCCGCATTACCATTCAAACCGACGGGCAGCTGAAAACCGGACGCGACGTGGCTGTCGCCGCCCTGCTCGGCGCGGAAGAGTTCGGCTTTTCCAGCGCGCCGCTCGTGGCCCTGGGCTGCATTATGATGCGCGTCTGCCATTTGGGAACCTGTCCGGTCGGCATCGCCACGCAAGACCCCGTTCTGCGCGACCGGTTCGCGGGCCAGCCGGAAAACGTCGTCAATTATTTCTTCTTTGTCGCCGAAGAGCTGCGCGAGATCATGGCCGCGCTGGGTTTCCGCACCGTGAATGAGATGATCGGGCGCATGGACAAACTGGACGCCGCGCACGCCGTTGACCATTGGAAAACGACGGGGCTGGATTTGACCCCCTTGCTGACGATGCCCGAAGTGTCGAGCGCGGTTCCCCGCCTATGCGTCATGGGGCAGGATCACGGCCTGAGCGAGGCGATTGACTACCACCTGATCGCGCTCGCTAAAGACGCTTTGGAGGAGGGCAAGCGCGTGTCGCTGCGCCTGCCGATTTACAATCGTAACCGCACGGTCGGCACGATGCTTTCCGGGCGTATCGCCATGAAGTACGGCGCGCATGGGCTGCCCGACAACACAATTCGCCTGAAATTCAAAGGGTCGGCGGGCCAGTCGTTCGGCGCGTTTCTGGCTCCGGGCGTCACGATGAAACTGGAAGGCGACGCCAACGATTATCTCGGCAAGGGCATGTCGGGCGGGCGCATCGTCGTGTACCCGCCGCGCGCCTCGACCTTCGATCCTGCGGTCAACGTCATCGCCGGGAACACGCTGCTGTACGGCGCGACGGGCGGCGAGGTGTATCTGCGGGGCGTGGTCGGCGAGCGGTTCGCGGTTCGCAACAGCGGCGCGCAGGCGGTGGTGGAAGGCACGGGCGATCACGGGTGCGAGTACATGACGGGGGGCGTCGTGGTCGTTCTGGGCCGCACCGGGCGCAACTTCGCGGCGGGCATGAGCGGGGGCGTGGCGTATGTGTGGAACCGGGACGGCGATTTTGCGTCCCGGCTCAACGATAATCACGGGCTGGTCGCGCTGGAACCCGTCTGCGACAAGGCCGACGTCGAGACCTTGCAAGACCTGCTGCAAAAGCATCTGAAATACACGCGCAGCGAGCGGGCCGGTTTCCTTCTGCAAAACTGGGAGACGGCGCTCGCTCAGTTCGTCAAGGTCGTGTCCGTCGAGTATCGGCAGGCGCAAGCTAAAAAGACCGTGCGGGAAGCGCAACAAGAAGCGGCGGCATGGGCGGTTTAGAGGGGGGCGCGCGTCCTGCAAAATCTGGCGCAACAACTCACTGCAGCGCACAAGCCGCCAGCCAGGTGCA